>JBMTHB010000020.1:0-12265 GCA_049435845.1 Candidatus Nanopelagicales bacterium
GCGACCTTCGAGGATCGCCACATCAATGACGTCCTGCGGTCGACCGCTGGCCTTCTTGTTCGCCTTCAGTCCTTCGAGTCCGATGAACGGTACCAACACTCCATCCATATCGATCTCTAGTCGATCACTCCAGCAGCCCTCGAAATCCACGCCGGTAGGAGTGGTGAGGAGATCTACTCTGTTTGGCGGATAGCCGAGTTGGATCACCATGTCAGGTTCAGTGAAGTCCTCAGTCCGCAGACCCAGATCACCGAATCCAAACTCGTCCAAGGCTTCGAGTAGCGCGCGGGCGTTCGATGACTCCGCCCACACCCACACATCAAGGTCCTTCGTCAATCGAGGGTGCCCATGAGCCGCCAAGGCCCATCCGCCAACAATCAGGTATCGGACGTCATTGCGAGCGAAGCACTCGAGCAACTCGTGGAAGTCTCGGCTCAGTTTCACTCGTCCACCCTTCGACCTCTCGACGAAGATCAACTAGTGCCTGCAGTCGCTCCTCGACAGACCGCGTGCGCCAGTAGTCGATATCCGAATCGGGAACACGCATGGACTTCTTAGTCACAACACGCGCGATGGAACTCACGCGACAATGGTACCCGCGTTAGAGGCTGAGCATTGTCATCGTGAACGTCGGTAGGCACCAGGCGTGAGCCCCAGGACCGATCGGAACTGCCGGGTGAAAGACGCCTGGTCGTAGAAGCCACACTCAGCTGAGACGTCGCCCATGGACATCGACGTCGTTGAAATCAGGTGCACGGCGTGTTCCAAGCGCAGTCGCTGCAGCAGTTTCTGCGGTGGGATGCCCAGTGTCCGACGGCACAGTCGCTCCAACTGTGGGCTGGATAGCCCAGCCACCTGAGCCATCTCGGCCACCCGCCACCCGTGATGGATGTCGCGCCGCACAGCGGAGATGACCTGTGCCAACCCGGCGTGGGCACTATTGACCTGCGACTGCAGATCGATGGAGAGCACGGCGACACCCACGATGCGGTGGTCATCTTTGAGGGCAGACTTGTTCGTCACATACCAGCCGAGTGAGCCGTCAGCACGCACGATCAGCTCCAACTGACCGCGCAACGGCTTACCGGTCGCGATGACGTCGGCGTCTTGTGCCGCATAGGACGCAGCCATCTCCGGTGCGAAAAGCTCGATGACTCGCAGGCCGAGGATCTCGTCGGCAGGGCGGCCGACTCGATCACAGAAGCCGGTATTGACGAACACGTAGCGACCGTCGAGCCCCTTGGCGGATGCCATCACCTGAGGAATGCCCTCGACCAGTTCGGTGAAGGGGCGTAGTACCTCGGCGGGGATATGCCTTTGTATTAATTCGACAGCCACGGGGATACTGTGGCACAAGACAGCAGGTATCGATCCCACGATGCTGGGCCCATGAGCGCACCGGCTCCCGAGCGTCCCGCAGCCGTGACGAAGCTGCCCACCGACGACGTACTCATGGCCAAGGCCCAGGCCCGCGCACTCGCTCTGCTGGAGGCCTCCTTGGCCGACACCTCCCGCGCCGAGGCAGCATCCGCCAAGCGCTTAGCCCGATTGCTCGCCGACGACGCCGGCCGCGACCTGCTGCTCGATCTCACCGACCAGGTGCTGCGCATCAGGGACCCGAAGCGTGCAGCCAGACGTTTGCACGATCTCACCGCTGGAGGAGTCCCGGCATCACTCGGGAGTTTCGATCGACTTGGCCTTTCGACGCTCGGCAAGGTCGCACCGGCTATTCCGACCATCACCGAGCGCGCGGTGGATTGGCGGATCGGCAAGGACACCGCCGACGTCATCCTCGCCGCCGAGGAGCCGGACTTCTCCCGATACGTGCAACGACGTACCGGCGAAGGCTTTCGGATCAATGTGAATGTGCTCGGCGAAGCGATCCTCGGGGACGACGAAGCAGACGCACGCTGCGCGAAAGTACTCGCGCGCATCCGCCGCCCGGACGTGGACTACGTATCGGTGAAGATATCGGCGATCTGCGCGAACCTCGACGTCCTCGCAGAAGAGGACTCTCTGGCGCGCATTGAGGAGCGGCTGACTGATCTGTATCGCGCAGCACGCGATGCAAGGCCGCGCACCTTCGTGAATCTGGACATGGAGGAATACCGCGATCTGGAGTTGAGCCTGCGCTCGTTCATGACCGTTCTCGATCGTCCGGAGTTCGACGACCTCGAGGCCGGCATCGTGCTCCAGGCATACATCCCTGATTCCCACGCCGCGCTGCACACGCTGGTCGACTGGGCGAACAAGCGGTACGCGCGCACCGACACCGGCATCAAGGTGCGGCTGGTCAAGGGCGCGAACCTCGCGATGGAGCACGTGGAGGCGGAACTTCACGACTGGCAACCGGCTCCATATCCGACCAAAGCGGATGTCGATGCGAGCTACAAGGCGATGCTGGAGTACGCACTGCTGAATGCAACACCCGGTGCGGTGCGGATCGGTGCCGCAAGCCACAACCTGTTCGAGGTGGCCTGGGCACTCACCTTGCGCGACGAACTGAACGCGCATGATCGACTCGAGATCGAGATGCTCGAGGGCATGGCACCGCCGCAGTCCCGTGCGGTCAGGAACGATGCCGGCAGTTTGCTGTTGTACTCACCCCTAGTCGAGGAATCCGAACGCGATGCCTCGATCGCCTACCTGTCGCGCCGACTGGACGAGAACTCTTCCCCGGAGAATTTCCTGCGCGCCCTCTTTGACATCACCCCGGGCAGCCCCGAGTGGGAAGAGCAGGCGGCACGCTTCCGCGCATCGGTAACCGAGCGGCACAGCGTTTCCCACACCAGTAGGCGCACGCAGGATCGCACAGCGCCGCAGGGCCGCTTCCCGGTCGACGGGTCATTCGAGAACGTCGCGGACACCGACTTCACTACTCCCGTCAATCGCGCCTGGGTGAAGCAAGCACTGGACTCCTATAGACCGACACGAACACCGCTCGTCGAATCGATCGATGAGGCGGATGCGATCGTCCAGCGAGCGCAGGTCGCGCAATCCGAATGGACGCGCACCAGTTGGGCCACGAGACGCGCTGTGCTCGCCCAGGTTGCCGAGGTGCTCGAAGAACGACGCGGCGAGGCGATAGCCGTCGAAGCGCACGTGATGGGTAAGACGGTCCGGGAATCGGATCCGGAGATCAGCGAGGGCATCGACTTCGTCACCTACGCGGCCCACCTGACACTCAGGCACGAGCAATACGAGAAGGACGGTCTCACCTGGGAGCCCCACAAGGTCACCGTGGTCGCGGGCCCATGGAACTTCCCCTACGCGATTCCGTTAAGTGGTCTGGTGCACGCCATCGCCGCCGGTGGCGCAGCGATCCTCAAGCCAGCACCTGAAGCCCGGGAAGTTGGCGCGCTACTGATCGATGCACTCCACCAGGCCGGGGTTCCTGAGCACCTCGTACAACTGGCCTGCACACCGGACAACGAGGTGGGCCAACACTTGATCACCCACGACGACGTGGACCTGGTCATGCTGACCGGCAGCCTGGAGACCGCGAATTTGTTCACCTCGTGGAAGCCGTCGCTGCGGATCAATGCCGAGACCAGCGGGAAGAACGCGATGGTGATCACCGCAGCAGCGGACATCGACCAAGCGATCAAAGATCTGGTGAAGAGCGCCTTCGGTCACGCCGGCCAGAAGTGCTCGGCTGCGAGCCTGGCGATCATCGAGGCGAGCGTCTACGACGATCCGAGCTTCCACATCCGTCTCGCCGACGCAGTGCGCAGCCTCAAGGTCGGTCCGGCCACTGATCTGTCGACGATGATGGGTCCACTCATCGCGCCTGCCCGCGGAACGTTGCAGCGCGCACTGACCACACTCGAATCCGGTGAGACCTGGCTGGTCGAACCGACACAGATCGACGACGTCACCTGGACCCCCGGCGTGCGCAAGGGCGTTCAGCCGCGCTCGTGGTTCCACCTCACCGAATGCTTCGGGCCGATGCTCGGGCTCATGCGCGCAGACGACCTGCAGCATGCGATGGAGTTGCAGAATGCACCCGTCTACGGACTTACCGGTGGCATTCAGTCGCTCGATCCGAAGGAGATCGAGTACTGGCGCGAGCACGTTCAGTGCGGAAATGCCTACATCAACCGGCATATCACCGGCGCGATCGTGCGTCGTCAACCTTTCGGTGGTTGGAAGCGCAGCTCGGTGGGCGCAGGCACCAAGCCCGGCGGCCCGGATCACCTGCACACCTACGGCACCTGGTCCCCCACCCCGCGAACTTGCGGTGATGTGTTATCGAACTTGCAGGATTGTGTTATTGAACCTGCAGCGTCTGACTATCGAACTGCGTGGCAGGACTACTTCTCACTCGAGCACGATCCCAGCGGCCTCAGCTGTGAAAGCAACGTGCTGCGCTACCTACCGCTCGACCACGTGATCGCCCGAGTCTCGGAGGAAAACGCCCTCGAGGTTGAATTGCTCAGACACGCCGCCGAACTCACAGGAACATCGCTGGAGATCAGCACACCGGACATCGAGTCGGACGCTCAGTTGGCGGTGCGCCTGAGTGGACTGGCCGGCGAAGTCAGGCTGTGGCTTCTCACAGAGGTGAACGACGACGTCCTGCGCGCCGCGCACACCGCAGGTGTGACGATCGACGACTCACCCGTCACCGGATGTGGCCGTCTGGATCTGTTGCGCTTCGTCAAGGAACAGGCAATCTCCCGAACCATGCACCGCTACGGGCGCCTGATCAGCTCGTGAGATCACCTGGATCATCGGGCACATCCGCTCTGCATTCGGTGAGCGCATCCATGGGCACGATGGACAACGCGGCCTGGTTCGTCGCCTTCAAGACAACCGGAGCCTTCACGCCGTCGTCGTAAGCCTGCAGCCACCGACCCGCACACACACCCCACCGATCACCTGGCTTCAGACCAGGGAACATGAATTCCGGCCGGGGTGTCGACAGGTCGTTGCCCACCGACTTCTGGTGCTCGAGGAACTCAGCCGTCACCACCGTGCATACCGTGTGGGAACCCAGATCCTCTGCACCGGTATTGCAGTAACCATCGCGGTAGAAGCCGGTCAGAGGTTCGAGGCTGCATACCTCCAAGGGGTCACCGAAGACGTTGCTCTGAACGTTGCTCTCTTCCACATCAACACCCTAGGGAGGGAACCGGGTATTCGCCACATGCGTCGCACCATCATGCGGCGCCTGATGATCCTTCTCGTCTTCGTGATCGGGTTGGTGGTCGCGCCCGCACCTTCGGCGTTTGCCAGTGGCTCTCTCACCACCTCTGCCGTCGAGGTGCGTGGTGAAGTCACGACCCTGGTCGAGCAATACGAGGCGATCTATGGACCACGGGTCTCGCTTTCCGAGCGGGCTGACCTGCAGGCGATGAGCCGCGAAGCCCGCCGGGATATGAACACCCTCGTTCGCTTGACTCGCAAAGCAGAACGGACCAACAAAGCGGGCGACTGGCAGCGTGCCTCGCGCCACTATGCAGCGATCCGCACCAAGGGCGATGAGCGTCTCGCAGACGCGCAAGACATCATCGCCCCGAAGATGTCCCTTACCGAGCAACTTTCCGCTTGGTCGCAGGCGCGATCGGTCATGGCCGACTTGGACTCCCTCGGCGCTCAGCTCGCACGTCGCGCTGGCTAGACTTCGAACCTGCTCACGTCACACGCGGGTGTAGTTCAATGGCAGAACATCAGCTTCCCAAGCTGACAGCGCGGGTTCGATTCCCGTCACCCGCTCTCACCTTGAAGCCGAAGTGATCTTGACTTGTTGCCCGTTATCAGCATTCGCGCTCCAACGAGTAGGAGCACGATGGCGAAGGCGGTGCGGACTACCGATCCGCTTAGCGAGACGGCAGCGACAGCGCCGACGATCCCTCCGGGAATGGATGCGATTCCGAATCGCAAACCAACCGACCAGTCTGTAGATCCTGTGCGCGATTGTCGCCACGCGCCGAAGATGGCAATCGGTGCCATGACGGCAAGTGAGGTTCCTGCAGCGAGCTGCTGCGAGAAGCCGAAGAAGGCGACAACGATCGGAATGAGGATGATTCCGCCACCGATGCCGAATAGAGCGGACAGCAGACCCATAGCGACACCACTCGCGATGTATCCCAGCGCCACGAGAGTAGAGATTTCGGGGACGTCCACGATATCTGCGGTCGACGACGGCCACAGAAGTCGCACCGCGACAGCGATAAGGAGTAAGCCGAAACCGAATTGCAGCCGGTAATCCGAGGTGCGCTTGACGAGGCTGCTACCGAGCCAGGATCCGGCGAGCCCACCCATCAGGATGAAGGCGGCTGGAATCCACGCGACGAAATCGGCGACGGCGTAGGTGATGAAGCCGGCGGTCGCGGCTAGGGCGACCATGACGAGGCTGGTCGCCTGGGCTCGCTTCTGCTGCATGTGCAGGAGAAGAACGAGAACGGGGACGAGGATGATCCCGCCGCCCACTCCGAAGGCTCCAGAGAATGCGCCGACCCCGAAGCCGATCAGCAGGTCGCGGGCCATGGCTGAAGTCTGCTCACATGCGAACGGGGCACCCGATCGGGTGCCCTGTTCGACGGTTGTCTGTCGGTCAGCCGGCGACTGCACGCTCCGCCGTCTTCACCTTGATGTACGCCGATGAGGAGGCGTTCCACAGCAACCACAAGATGACGACCTCGACCACGATCGAGACGATGCCAGTCAGCCAATTGCCACCGAGCAGCGTTCCGATGCCACCGAGCAGGCTGAGGATCGCGAAGACCGAGATCAGGATGCGTGCCCAGTTGTGGCCGCGGGCGAGGGACATCGCGACGATGACGCGGATTACCGCGATGGCCGCGACGACGAGACCGGCGATGAACACGCCACCGGTGATCGCGCCGGCGGAGATGCCGGTGACACCTTCACTGGACAGGGCGTTGTCGATCTGGTCGCGCACGCCGCTGTCGAGGGTGGCGAACGCGCCGAGGATCAGTCCAACGGCACCGATGATGCTGATGATTGCCGCGATCCATTGAAGGATGACGGCGATGGTCAATGTCATGGGTCTACTCATGAAAACGGACGGTAACGAAAGCGCCCGTCGATTTCAGGGACTCGCCCTGGAATCCACCTCGATTACTGCGGCAATTTGCGGAAAACCGATCGCGGCACGGTCTTCACGGCCGTCATGAGGAAGCGCAATTGGCCAGGTGCGTAGACGGTGTGCTTGCCCTTTCGCAGAGCTTGGACGATCACCTGGCCGACAACGTCGGGATCGGTGGTCATCGGCGCTTCGGGGAGACCGGCGCTCATCCGCGTGCGCACCATGCCCGGGCGAACGACGAGCACCGAGGCACCGGACCCGACGAGCGCGTCGCCGAGGCCCTGCGCGAAGGCGTCGAGTCCGGCCTTCGTCGAGCCATAGACGTAGTTGGAGCGGCGAGCACGATCACCGGCAACGCTGGAGAGGACGACGAGGTGTCCGTGACCTTGCTGACGCAATCTGCGCGCAACGTGCAGTCCGACACTGACCGCTCCGGTGTAATTGACGGTCGCGAGGTGAACGGCCTGAGATGGATCGGTTTCCAACTGCATCTGATCGCCGAGAACCCCGAAGGCCAGGATGACGATATCGACGTCGCCGTTGTCGAACACTTCGTCGACGAACGCACCATGACTGTCGGTGTTCGCTGCATCGAACTGTGCAACCTCCACCGTGGGGATTCCGGCGTTACCGAGAGCCAGCGCAGCATCATCGAGCGCCGCGGAGGGACGGCCGGCGAGGATGACTCGGCGTAGGCGCCCACGTGGCAGCGCTTCCACCGTTGCGCGAGCGATCTCGCTGGATCCGCCCAGCACGAGAACCGACTGCGGCTCGCCCAATGCATCGATCACAGCGACAACCTTCTTCCCAGATCGGAGGTGAACACTCCACGCGGATCCATACGGTCGCGCACGGCCTGCCACTGTGCCAGATGCGGATAGGTGCGATGCAGCATGGACGGTGACTGGCGGGAGTCCTTCGCCAGATACAGGCGTCCGCCTTCCGATGCGACGAGTTCATCGAGTTCGTCCAGAACCGGTCCCAATCGATCGTTGCCTGCCGGAACATCCGCAGCCAAGGTCCAGCCGGGTTGGGGGAATGACAGTGGTGCGGGGTTCGCCGGACCGAATCGCTTGAGAACGGTGAGGAAACTGGGTGCTCCGACATCCTTGAGCCGGCTCAGTGTGCGCTCCACGATCCACCCCGCGCTATCGGGGACGACGAATTGGTATTGCAGGAATCCCTGCGGGCCGTAGATGCGGTTCCAGTCACGCACACCGTCGAGTGGGTGGAAGAAGGCGGGGATGGCGTGGAGCTCCCCGTCGCGCTTCTTCGGATGCTTACGGAACCACGCTTCGTTGAATGCACGGACAGATGCCGTGTTCAGCAGGCCGTTGGGCAAGAACGCCGGCGCCGAGGGGAGCGATGGCGTGGCGTAGTCCAGGGGGCGATCTCGATACTTGCCGGTCAGTTCCGACAATTTCGCGTGATCACCACGAGTGAGCACGCCGCGACCACTGGGTGCGACCGAATCGATCCAGGCGACGGAGTACCGGTAGTCGTCGTCGCCTTCGATCATGCGTGCCATGACGTCGTCTAGATCGACACAACGAACCGTGTCGACGCTCATGAGGGATGTTTCGATGGGAATCAATCGAAACGTCGCCTCCACGATGACGCCGGTCAGTCCCATGCCACCGACCGTGGCCCAGAACATGTCGGAGGTCTTGGGGTCGTCGGGTGAGAGCTCACGAATCCCACCGTCTCCATCGACGACGGTCACCTGGGTCACGTGGGCGCCGAAACTGCCCTCGACGTGGTGGTTCTTGCCATGGATATCCGCAGCGATAGCGCCACCCACGGTGACGAACCGCGTTCCGGCCGTCACCGGTACGAAGAATCCGGCAGGCACGATGGCGCGCAGGATGTCGTCCACGCTGGCACCAGCCTGAGCGGTCACCGTGC
Organism: Candidatus Nanopelagicales bacterium; assembly: GCA_049435845.1. Lineage (GTDB taxonomy): Bacteria > Actinomycetota > Actinomycetes > S36-B12 > S36-B12 > S36-B12. Next base: position 8,960 of record JBMTHB010000020.1, read on the forward strand.
CGCCCTCGATGTCGAGGGCGAAGCTGCGAAGCTCGGTCATATCCAGGACGTTCGCGCCACCACTTTGGGCGGCGTCGCCGTAACTGCGACCTAGGCCCCGGGCGAGGACACCACGTGTGCCCGCTCCACGAACGGTGGACTGGACGTCCTGCGTCGATGCCGGCGTGACCACATGAGCACGCGAGGGAGCGGTCCGCCCCCAACCGGTGAGAAGTTGATCGTGCTCGGAACCCTCGAGGGGCGATGTGATCGTCATGCGCCCAGCGCCCCGAGGCCGAACAAGACCAACCACGCCAGACCGAGGATGAGCAGCACCTTGTCGCCGAGTGCGGTGTCCTCAGGTGCTTCCGCGCTCCCCCGATCGATGCTCACGCCGTAGCGCAAGATCGCCAACACGAAGGGCAGCACGCTCCATTCCGCCCACGGGAAGGTCGATGGCGTCTCTGCTACATCGAATGCCCACAGCGCATACGCCGTCATGGTCACTGCAGCCGCGATGCCCCACACGAAACGCAGATAGCTCAGCGTGTAACCGTCCAGGCTCTTGCGTTTGGCGCCGCTGTCGGAGCTGCCGTCGCGAGCGAATCGATCGAGTTCGCTGTAGCGCTTTCCCGCTGCCATGAAGAGCGAACCGAAACCGGCGACGATCAGGAACCACTGGGAGATGGGTAGACCCGACGCCGCACCTCCAGCGATTGCGCGCAGTAGGAAACCCATCGCCAGGAGTGCTAGTTCGATGACGGGCTCGTGCTTGAGCGCCAGGGAGTAGGCGAGGGTGAAAACTGCGTACGCGATCACGATTCCGACAAGGGCCAAGGAAATCGCGAAGGATAATGCGATAGCGGCAATGGCCAAGATGACGGCGGCGACGATCGCCGTGGTGGGCGATAGTTGTCCAGCGGCGATCGGTCGCGCCGACTTCTTGGGGTGATTGCGGTCGGCCTCGGCGTCACGTACGTCGTTGATCAGATACGTAGCACTCGAAACGAGACAGAACGCGACGAAGGCACCGATGCTCGGGATGAGCACATCGACGTCGAACAGTTGTCCGGCGGCGAGGGGTGCGGCGAAGACGAGAACGTTCTTCGCCCATTGCTTCGGTCGCATCGCAACGATCAATGCGGCGGGGAACGAGCGATCGCGTGACGACCGCTCTACCGTGTCGCTCATCCGTAGACCACTTCGCGTTCCTCGTGCCTACCAGGCTCGGAATCACCGATGATGCGTGCGATCTGCGGCACCACGAGCACCCAGGTGATCACAAGCATCACACCGAGCCAGATTCGCGTGGACAGCAACACCGAACTCGGCTGCGTCACGAGTGGCGTCACGGATAGGACTGCGATGAGGGTTCCACCCCAGAAGACGATGCGCCCTGCGCCCCTGCGGCCTCGCAGGAGAAGGGAGACGATCGCACCTGCTTCGGCCGCGAGAAGCGGCAGGAGAAGCACGGTGAACCAGGGGACCTGTTGCAATCCGTTCACGGTCTGGACGTCCATGGGGACACGCAGCAGCATGGCAAGGCCGTAGACGAGCAGGCAGAGCAGCCCGGACCACACCCCGGTCACCAGGGCCGCGTACGCCATGGTGCGCACCCCCGGATTGGCCGACGTCGGTGGGGATACGGGTGTGACCGAATCGGTCCATCCACCACCGGCCATGGCGCCCATTGTGGCGGTTCCACCGTTGCTGCGGCCCGGGGCACGTGCCATCACGTGGGGCAGCCGTCGCTTTTTCCGCCCGCTTGCTCTTGCAATCACGGGAGGTCGGGTGCATCATTAAGTTACTGGTCAGTAACTTAGCGAAGTGTCGAGGTCCGCCCTGACCAGCGGGGCGGCCGTCCGTCGAGGGGTAGGTGTGCGATGTCGCACTACAAGAGCAACGTCCGCGATCTGGAGTTCAACCTCTTCGAGGTCTTCGGCGCAGGGGAGCGCATGGGCTCCGGGCCGTTCGCCGAGATGGATCCTGACACCGCCCGGGAGATCCTGCACGAGGTCGATCGCCTCGCTGTCGGCCCGCTTGCCGAATCCTTCGCCGACTCCGACCGCGTCCCACCTGTCTACGACCCCGCCACCAAGACCGTCACCATGCCCGAAGGCTTCAAGAAGTCCTTCAAGGCTCTGATGGACTCCGAGTGGTGGCGGCTCGACCTGCCCGAGCACCTCGGCGGTAGCGGTGCACCCCCGTCTTTGCGCTGGGCAGCCAGTGAGTTGATGCTCGGAGGCAACCCGGCCGCGTTCTTGTTCATGTCCGGCCCGAACTTCGCGGCCGTCATCGACCACCTCGGAACCGACGAGCAGAAGGAATTCGCACGCACCATGATCGATCAGGGCTGGGGCGCCACCATGGTGCTCACTGAGCCCGACGCCGGTTCGGATGTTGGTGCAGGTCGCACTCGCGCATTCGACAACGGCGACGGCACCTGGCGCATCGAGGGCACCAAGCGGTTCATCACCTCAGGCGAGCACGACATGGCCGACAACATCGTGCACATGGTGCTCGCGCGACCCGAGGGTGCGGGTGTGGGAACGAAGGGTCTAAGTCTTTTCATCGTGCCCAAGTTCCACGTGGATCCCAAGACCGGGGAGATCGGCGAACGCAACGGCGTCTACGCCACGAACGTCGAGAAGAAGATGGGCCTCAAGGCCTCGTCTACGTGCGAGCTCACCTTCGGTGAGAAGGAGCCGGCGATCGGCTGGCTGCTTGGTGATGTGCACGACGGCATCGCGCAGATGTTCAAGGTGATCGAGTACGCGCGCATGATGGTCGGTACGAAGGCCATTGCCACCTTGTCGACCGGTTACTTGAATGCTCTCGACTACGCCAAGACCCGCGTGCAAGGTGCTGACCTCACGAAGATGACCGACAAGACGTCACCTCGCGTGACGATCACCCATCACCCGGACGTTCGCCGTTCGCTCATGCTGCAGAAGGCTTACGCAGAAGGCTTGCGTGCTCTGGTCGCGTACACCGCCTACTGGCAGGACCTGGTGGCGATGGGGCAGGCCGGCGATACGGACGTGGATCTGGATATGGCCGAGCGTATGAACGATCTGCTCCTGCCTGTCGTCAAGGGCGTGGGCTCCGAGCGGAGCTACGAGATGCTCGCCGTGGGTCTGCAGACCTTCGGTGGCTCGGGCTTCTTGCAGGACTACCCGCTCGAGCAGTACATCCGCGACGCGAAGATTGACACGCTCTACGAGGGCACCACCGCCATCCAGGGCTTGGACTTCTTCTTCCGCAAGATGGTTCGCGATCAGTTCAAGGCGATCTTCTACCTGGCTGCCCAGATCACCGAGACGGTGA
>JBMTHB010000021.1:0-12163 GCA_049435845.1 Candidatus Nanopelagicales bacterium
GCGACAGTCAAGGTGCGGGCCAAGGGTGAGCGGATGATCAGCACGGCCGAAGGGAACGGCCCGGTCAATGCGCTTGATCGAGCGCTGCGTTCGGCTGTCATCCAGTTGTATCCGCAACTCGAGCCGCTAGAACTCGTGGACTACAAGGTCCGCATCCTGGATCGCTCCGGCTCGGATCAGCGTGATGACCAGTCCGGCACGGCCAGCGTCACGCGGGTTCTGGTGTCCACGTCCGATGGCACCCGGGAGTGGTCCACGGTGGGCGTGCACGAGAACGTGATCGCGGCATCCTGGCGCGCACTGGAGGATGCACTGACCTACGGACTGCTCCAAGGTTCTAAGGAGTGACCCTCACTACAGTGTGCCGGTGCTGATCTGCCGGTTCGCGACGGGCGACGACATCTGGTACGGCGCCCTGGACAACCTCGGTGCGGATGACGACGTCACCGAGGAGACGGTCGTCGCACCCATCGCCGGGCATCCGTTCGGGGACATCCGTCCGGAAGGCAGTGTGCTCAAGGCAGCGGACGTGCGGTTGTTGGCCCCCGTGCTGCCGTCCAAGGTGGTGTGCGTGGGCAAGAACTACCGCGCCCACGCGGCCGAGATGGGCGGTGAGGTTCCCAGCGAGCCGCTGCTTTTCTTGAAGCCCAACACGGCGGTGATCGGCCCTGGAGACCCCATCGAACTGCCGTGGCAGTCCGAGCGGGTCGAGCACGAAGGTGAACTCGCGGTGGTCATCGGGCGTCTGTGCAAGGACGTGCCACTGGAACGGGTGGATGAGGTGATCTTCGGCTATACGTGCGCCAACGACGTCACGGCCCGGGATCTGCAGGCATCAGATGGACAGTGGTCGCGGGCGAAGGGATTCGACACCTTCTGCCCCCTCGGCCCGTGGATCCAAACCGACCTGCAACCCGCCGACGCCGACATCACCGTGACGGTCAACGGTGAGATTCGGCAGCACTCGGGAATCGACGCGATGGTGCACGATGTGCGTTCTCTCGTCTCCTACGTGAGCTCCTGTATGACGTTGCTCCCGGGCGACGTCATAGCTACGGGCACCCCCGAGGGAGTCGGGCCACTGCACCCCGGCGATTCGGTGAGTGTGCGGATCTCGGGTATCGGATCGTTGACGAATCCGGTGAGGAGTGAAGCACCGTGACCGACATTCGCGTCCGCTTTTGCCCTTCGCCGACGGGCAACCCGCATGTGGGCATGATCCGCACCGCGTTGTTCAACTGGGCATTCGCGCGACACACTGGTGGCACATTCGTGTTCCGCATCGAGGACACCGACTCTGCGCGCGATAGCGAGGAGTCCTACGAATCCTTGCTCGCAGCACTGCGATGGCTAGGCCTGGATTGGGACGAAGGGCCGGAGGTCGGTGGGACCCCGCGCTCGTCCAGCAGCTGCTGGACGCTGGTCGAGCATACGAATGTTTCTGCAGTCCCGAAGAGCTTGAGGAACGTCGCAAGAAAGCAATGGAGGAAAAGCGCGCTCCCGGCTATGACGGCCATTGCCGCGAATTGAACGCGGATGAACGTTCGGCTTTTCGTGCCGAGGGCCGCGAGGCCGTGGTGCGGTTTCGAATGCCCGACCGCGACTTCGCGTGGAATGACCTCATCCGCGGTGAGATCACCTTCGCTGCCGGTCAGGTACCCGATTATGTCCTACAACGGGCGAACGGTGAGCCCTTGTACACATTGGTCAACCCCGCGGACGATGCCGCGATGCGCATCACCCATGTGTTGCGTGGTGAGGATCTGCTCTCGTCCACGCCCCGGCAGATCGCGCTCTATGAAGCGATGATCGACATCGGTGCGTTCGAGGGCCCGGTGCCGCAGTTCGGGCATCTGCCGTACGTGATGGGTGAAGGCAACAAGAAGTTGTCTAAGCGGGATCCGGAGTCCTCGCTGCAGATGTACCGCGACGAAGGTTTCCTCGCCGAGGGCCTGCTCAACTATCTAGCGCTACTGGGCTGGTCTCCCGGTGCCGATGTGGAGTTCTTCAGTAAGCAACAGATGGCGGAGTCCTTCACGCTGGAGCGAGTGAATCCCAATCCGGCGCGCTTCGATCTGAAGAAGTGCACGGCGATCAATGGTGACTGGATCCGCAGCCTGGGAACGGATGAGCTCGCGGATCGCCTGCTGCCGTATTTGATCCGCGACGGTGTTGTGTCCGAGCCACCATCACCGGCGCAGGTGGAACTGGTGCGAGCGGTAGTGCCGCTGATCGCCGAGCGCATGGAGACGTTGAGTCAGGCCAGCGGCATGGTCGGCTTCCTATTCGTGCAGGACGTCGTGGTGGATCCCGACGATGCGGCGAAGACCATGGGTGAGAAAGTCGCACAGGTTCTGGGCGCTGCTCACGATGCCTTGGCCGAACTTCCGGAATGGTCAACCGAAGCCATTGAGGGAGCGTTGCGCGGCGCACTGATCGATGGCCTCGGGCTCAAGCCGAAGGTGGCCTTCGGTCCGGTCCGCCTCGCCATTACCGGTCGCCGGGTTTCGCCGCCGCTTTTCGAGTCGATGGAACTGCTGGGTAGGGAGCCGTCCCTTGCCCGGATCGCTGCGTTGCGCGGTGCATGACTACACTTGTGCGGTCCCATGGGGTATGGGGTAATTGGCAGCCCGACTGGTTCTGGCCCAGTTAGTCTAGGTTCGAGTCCTGGTACCCCAGCGACGGTGTGAAAACACCTGTCAGGTGAAGCAAGGCCCCGTTGTGTAGCGGCCTAGCACGCCGCCCTCTCAAGGCGGTAGCGCGGGTTCGAATCCCGTCGGGGCTACGAGGGCCCTCCCTGCAGGGAGGGCCCTTGTGCTTGCTCCATAGACTCGTCGTGGTTCGTCGTTCGTCGTTTGTTCGTGTTGTCAGGAGGATTTCGTGGGACGCACTCTGGCCGAGAAGGTCTGGCAGGACCACGTCGTCAGACAAGCTGACGGTGAGCCGGACCTGCTGTACATCGACCTTCACTTGGTCCACGAGGTGACGAGCCCGCAGGCGTTCGACGGGCTCCGGGCGGCGGGCCGTCCGGTGCGCAGGCCGGATTTGACTCTGGCCACCGAGGATCACAACATCCCCACCATCGATGTCGACAAACCGATCGCCGATCCGGTGTCCCGGGCGCAAGTGGAGGCGCTGCGCAAGAACTGTGCGGACTTCGGGGTGCCGCTGTATTCCTTGGGCAACATCGAGCAGGGCATCGTGCATGTGGTGGGTCCGCAGCTGGGCTTGACCCAACCGGGCATGACGATCGTCTGCGGGGACTCCCACACCAGCACCCACGGAGCCTTCGGCGCGCTGGCGTTCGGTATCGGAACCAGCGAGGTGGAACACGTCCTGGCCACCCAAACGCTTCCGCTGAAGCCCTTCAAGACGATGGCGATCAACGTCGACGGTGATCTGCCTGAGGGAGTATCGGCGAAGGACATCATCTTGGCGGTGATCGCGAAGATCGGAACCGGCGGCGGCCAGGGGTACGTGCTGGAGTATCGCGGCTCGGCTATCCGAGGGCTTTCGATGGAAGGCCGCATGACGATCTGCAACATGTCGATCGAGGCAGGTGCTCGTGCGGGCATGGTCGCGCCGGATGAGACCACGTTCGACTACGTCAAGGGTCGCGACCACGCGCCGAAGGGCGCCGAGTGGGATGCGGCGGTGGCGTATTGGCACACGCTCTTCACCGATCCCGATGCCGAATTCGACGCCGAGGTCACCATCGACGCCGCGACGCTCTCGCCCTTCGTCACGTGGGGAACCAATCCCGGACAGGGCCTGCCCTTGAGCGCCTCGGTGCCCTCACCGGATGATGCGAAGGACGACGTGGATCGGGTCGCGATCGAACGCGCCCTGGAGTACATGGACCTCACGCCGGGCACGCCGCTGCGCGATATCTCAATCGACACGGTGTTCATCGGATCGTGCACCAACGGTCGCATCGAGGACTTGCGCGTGGCGGCGGACATCCTGCGAGATCGCACGATCGCCGATGGAGTCCGACTCCTCGTGGTCCCCGGTTCGGCGCGGGTGAGGCTGCAGGCCGAATCCGAAGGTCTGGACACAGTGTTCGTGAATGCCGGAGCAGAGTGGCGCGGTGCCGGCTGTTCGATGTGCTTGGGCATGAACCCCGACAAGTTGACACCGGGGGAGCGAAGCGCGTCCACCTCGAACCGCAACTTCGAAGGGCGTCAAGGCCCAGGTGGGCGCACGCACCTGGTTTCGCCGGCCGTTGCTGCCGCGACGGCGGTCACCGGTCACCTGTCCTCGCCGGCGGATCTGGACTAGGGGGGCACATGGAAGCGTTCATTCGCCACACGGGCACGGCCGCACCATTGCGGCGAAGCAATGTCGACACCGATCAGATCATCCCCGCGGAATATCTGAAGCGCATCACCCGCGACGGCTTTGAGGACGGCTTGTTCTCCGCATGGCGCAAGGATCCGGAGTTCGTCCTCAACCGCCCGGAGTATCAGGGCGTGAGCATCCTGGTGGCCGGCCCGGACTTCGGCACCGGCTCGTCACGCGAGCATGCGGTGTGGGCGTTGCAGAACTTCGGCTTCAAGGTCGTGCTGTCATCGCGCTTCGCCGATATCTTCCGCGGAAACTCCGGCAAGGGTGGCTTGCTGACCGCGCAGGTCGATCAGGATGTCATCGAGCAGCTGTGGGCGCTGATCGAGGATGATCCGTCCGTGGAGGTAACGGTCGATCTGGATAGCCGGACGGTGAACGCCGGTGATCTCACCGCGGAATTCGAAGTGGACGACTATGTCCGGTGGCGTCTGATGGAAGGCTTGGACGACATCGGCATCACCTTGCAGCACGCGGATGCCATCACCGAGTTCGAGTTGACTCGCCCGGCATTCAAGCCCGTCACCCAGTAACGGCGGAGTTCACCAACCGGCGATCCGTCGGGCGTATGTGAGGTAAATCCCTTGCGCTGCAACAAGATTCACCGGCGCGCCGATACGCGTTGCGCCTTCGATGCCGCTAGGTTCGTACGCGTCGGCCGACCGGTCGATCCTGGAAACCCTCCGGAGGGGTACAACTCGTGAACAAAGCAGATCTGATCGACAGCGTTTCGGACCGCCTGGGCCACAGCAAGAAGGACGTCACCGACATCGTCGATGCCTTCATCCACGAAACGAAGAAGGCCGTGGCGAAGGGCGAGAAGGTTGCCATCAGCGGCTTCGGCGTCTTTGAGGCTGCTGCTCGTAAGGCACGCCTGGGTCGCAACCCCCGCACTGGCGAGACGGTGAAGATCAAGGCCACCAAGCTGCCCAAGTTCCGCGCCGGTGCGGAGTTCAAGGGCGTCGTGTCCGGCTCCAAGAAGATCAGCGAGCCCGCGAAGAAGGCGGCTCCGAAGAAGGCCGCCGCCAAGAAAGCAGCTCCGAAGAAGGCGGCTCCGAAGAAGGCAGCTGCCAAGAAGTCCGCGAAGAAGGCGACCCGCCGCTAAGCATCTCCACGTTGCGAAGGTCCGAGGATCGGTGATCCTCGGACCTTCGTCATTCCAGAGTTATTCCAGCGTCATTCCGGCTTCATTCGAGTGTCAGGTCGACGAGAAGTGTGGACGTCGTAGGACCGACGCCGAGACGGACCGCATCCCACAGATCGACCTCGGTGTCTACGTCGCGTCGGGCGCGCGCCCATTCTCGATCCGAGTGACCGACACCGAGTTCGACGGCACCATGTGCCCGGTGCTCGGCCCTGGAGTGATGCCCGAAGTAGGAGTGTTGGGCCAGACCTGCGCTCGAGCACCACATGGTCGATCCCACACCGGATGCATCCGGAACGAAACTCGTGGCGTGTTCTCGAGCCTGCTGGATGACCATCCTCACCGTGGCGGGGGAGATGCACGGTGTGTCGCCGAGGATGGCGATGATCGGGCCGTCCACATCCTGCCGCGCCGCGGTGATCGCATCGTTTATGCCGCACGCGGAGGCCTCGAGCACGGGCGTGCAGCCGTGGGCCCGAGCAGCAGTGAGCACGCCGCGGTCGGGTGAGACCACGAACGTTCGGGCGATCTCGGGACAGTCCGTGCACGCCGCCATGACGTCCTCGGCGAACGCCTCGATCAATGCGGCGGTGTCCACGGAGGTCACGTGTAGCCGGGTCTTTCCCTCGGAGAAGGATCGAATGGGGATGATGGCGGTCCAGGGGTCGTAAGCCGGCACGGCACCATTCAACGGCACCGCACTAAGCAGCGGCACGGCACCGTTCAACGGCGCGGTTCCCAGCCCACGGGCAGGAGCGCACTCTCAGGTCCACCCGCCTTGATCTTTGTACGGATATCGACGGACAACTGACCGCACCCACTAGCCTGCCGGAGTGTCTGGCAGGCGGGTTCCCGGTGTGCGCCGCCGGTGGCGGTTAGGTTCTGGATACCGCATTGCCGTCTTCCTTCTGTGGCCGTTGATGATGGCCTTCACCAAACGTGATTGGCAGGGTACCGAGAACCTGAACACCGACGACGGCGGAATCATCGTGGCCGCGAACCACATCTCCTGGTTCGATCCGCTGGTGATCTCCCATGCGTTGTGGGACAACGATCGGCCCCCGCGATTCCTGGCTAAGGAGTCGGTCTTCCGGGTGCCGATCGTCGGGGCGATCATCACAAGCGCTGGACAGATTCCGGTCTATCGCGAAACAAGAGAGGCGGTGGCCGCCGTGCGTGATGCGATCACGGCGGTCAACGCGGGTGAGTGCGTCGTCGTCTATCCGGAAGGAACCATCACCAAGGATCCAGACCTGTGGCCAATGACCGGCAAGACCGGAGCGGCCCGGATCGCTCTGGCGACCGGACGACCCGTGATCCCGATGGCGCAGTGGGGTGCGACGGACGTCATCCGACCGTACAAGAAGGAACTGCGGTTGCTACCCCGCAAGACCATGCACGTTCGAGTGGGAAAGCCTGTGGATCTGTCCGATCTGGCGGGCCGACCCCTGGATCAGGCGACCTTAGAGTTGGCGACGAATCGGATCGTGGATGCGATGACGAGGTTGCTGGCGGACATTCGCGATGAGCAGCCGCCGGCTGAGCGATACAACCCGCGGGGTCGTCGACCCGCCGGACCTGCGGGCGAAGGAGAGTCGACGTGACACGCATTGCCGTCATGGGATCCGGTTCGTGGGGAACGGCGTTCGCGATGGTCCTCGGTCACGCTGGCTGCGAAGTGACCGTCTGGTCTCGTGATGCCAAGACCGTCGAGCAGATCAACACGATCCATCAAAATCGCATCTATCACCCTGGTGTGGAATTGCCCGCCTCGGTGGTCGCGACGACGTCCCCGGAGCAAGCGCTCAATGGCGTTGCGTACGTGGTTCTCGCGCTACCCGCCCAGGTGGTGCGCGCGAACCTCACCCAGTGGCGAGCGGCCATTCCCGCAGACGCCGTGGTCATCTCCTTGATCAAGGGAATAGAGATCGGTACCTCGATGCGCATGAGCGAAGTCATCGAGCAGGTGCTGGGCATCGCATCGCAGAAGGTGGCGGTCATTTCCGGACCCAATCTCGCTCGGGAGATCGCGCAACGTCAGCCCACGGCCACCACCGTTGCATGCGTCGATGCGGATACGGCGCAAGAAGTGCAGCAACTGTGCACCACGAACTACTTCCGTCCGTACTGGACGACCGATGTAGTGGGAACCGAGATCGGCGGATCGGTCAAGAACGTGATCGCGGTCGCCAACGGGATGGCAGTGGGTATGGGGTTGGGTGAGAATTCCCAGGCCTCGCTCATCACTCGCGGCTTGGCTGAGATGGCGCGCTTGGGTGTGGCTCTTGGCGCCGACCCGCTCACCTTCCAGGGCTTGGCGGGCGTGGGCGATCTGGTGGCGACGTGTCAATCGCCACTGTCGCGCAATCGCACATTCGGAGAGAACATCGGTTCGGGTCTGACCGTGCAGGAGACCATCGAGATCACCCGCCAGACCTGCGAGGCGTACAAGAGTTGCACTCCGATCCTGGAGTTGGCACGTCAGCACGGTGTGGAGATGCCGATCACCGAGCAGGTGGTGAATGTGCTCCATCACGGACACTCGCCTACGGTGATGGCCGCGGCGTTCATGGCCCGGGACACGAAGGCCGAAACAGACCTCAGTTAATCGTCGGCAGCGTGCAGTGCCGCGTGCAGGTCGGCCCATAGATCCTCGGGATCTTCTATCCCCACGGACAAGCGAACGAGGTCCTCCGGTACGCGCGTGGATTCCAGTGGCCAACGACGACGCCGCTCGAGTGTGGACTCCACCCCGCCCAGACTGGTGGCATAGACCCAGATCCGAGTGCCGTTGCACAGGCGCTCGGCGCGTGCAACGTCGCCATCGAGTTCGATCGCGATCATCGTGCCGAAGTGTCGGACGGAACTCACCCCGGATTCCTGCGCGAGACGTCCGGCGATCAACTCCGCGGTTGCCTGCGCCCGGCGCACCCGCAAAGGCAGGGTCCGAATTCCGCGGATGGCGAGATAGGCGTCGAAGGCACTCGGGGCTGCACCAAGCAGCACGCGACGCACATGCAGTTGATCCAGCAGATCGTCCCTGCTTGTCACGAGGGCGCCCATCAGCAGATCGGAGTGACCGGAGAGCCCCTTGGTGGCGCTATGCAGCACGAGGTCAGCCCCCAGGTCGAGGGGTCGCTGCAGCACCGGGGTGGCGAAGGTGTTGTCCACCACGGAACGGATTCCCGCCTGGCTTGCAGCCGACAGCAGCGTCGGAAGGTCGGCGATCTCCAGCAATGGATTGGTCGGCGATTCCAACCACAGCACGTCCGCACCCGAGGTCAGTTCGCGCAGGACGTGGTCGGTGTCGGTGACATCGACCAGCGTCAAGTCGATCGCACCCTTGTCGTGGAGTTCGCGCAAGCGCACTGCTACTCCGGTGTAAGTAGTCGATGGAGCGATCACACGACCACCGAGCGGAACGAGGTCGAGTACCGCATCTGCGGCCGCCATGCCCGAGGAGAAGGCGATCGCCTTCGCGCTTCGGTCGAGGTCGACTGATTCCATAGCGGCGATGGCGTGCTCCAAGGCCGCGATCGTCGGGCCACCCTCCCGCGCGTATTCGGTGGGACCGCCGGCGTAGAAGGCGGATGCCGGCACGATAGGTGTGTTCAACGGTGCATCGGGCACACGCTCGGGGCGCCCAGCGGTCACCGCCACAGTGGAAAGATCAATCCGTTCCATGGTGGGACCGTAGTGGTGCCTGGGAGGACGGTCGCGTCGAGCGCTACCGTGCCGCCATGTCCAGGGCGCGAGTGGCCGTCGTCTTCGGTGGCCGCAGTAGCGAACACTCCATCTCCTGCATCAGCGGGGCCACGGTCTGGCAGGCGTTGCTCGATGCGGGATACGAAGTGCTCCCCATCGCGGTGACGCCCACCGGAGAGATGGTGCGATACCCCGGCACGCCCGAGAACCTTCGATCGACTGCGCTGCCCACCGTCGAATCCGGTTCGCAGCAGGTGGTCATCCCATGCGATCCCGCTGTCGGCGGAGTGCTCGTGGATGGGGGCGCCCACCACGTGGACGCCGTATTCCCCGTCTTGCATGGACCGTGGGGTGAGGACGGAACCATCCAAGGACTGCTCGAGCTCGCCGGACTTCCCTACGTCGGCTCTGGCGTACTCGCGTCGGCGTTGTGCATGGACAAGATCACCTTGAAGACTGTCGTGCGCGCCGACGGAATCCCGGTGGCCGACTGGGTGGCGATAACGCCGGCGACGTGGGCGGCGGATCGCGAGGAGTTGATCAGACGGATCCACGAACTCGGGCGCATCGTGTTCGTGAAGCCTTCCCGCGCAGGATCATCGATGGGTATCACCCGCGTGGACCTGGAGAGCGACACTTCCGCAGGATCGGAAAGTGCTGTGGAACGCGCCATCGATATTGCTCGCGAACACGACCCCCGAGTGATCGTCGAGGCGGCGGTTCTCGACGCACGCGAGATCGAGTGTGGGGTGTTGCAGCGGCGGGACGGCTCCATCCACGCCAGCATCTGCGCGGAGATCGTCGTGAAGGAGGGTTTCGACTTCTACGATTTCGACGCCAAGTACGTGGCGGACGGTGCCGACTTGATCGTCCCGGCGGAGCTCCCCGCTGATACTTCGGATGCAGTCCGCCGTTCGGCCCTGCGCTGCTTCCTCGCGACCGGTTGCGAGGGGCTGGCGCGGGTGGACTTCTTCGTCACCGATGCAGGCGTCGTTGTCAACGAGCTCAACACGATGCCCGGTTTCACTCCCATTTCGATGTTTCCGCGCATGTGGCAGGAGTCGGGCCTGGGATTCACTGAACTCGTGGTCGAACTCGTCGAGCAGGCTCGAGCGCGCGGCACCGGGCTCAGGTAGGCGCAGCTCGTCAGGACATTCGGCTCAGTGCCGTCCGCTCAAGGCACGAACCCCCGCGATGGCGAACTCGGTCGCCGCACGCGTCTCGGCTTGGATGTCCTGTCCGGGCTGCACGCGGCGTGCTGCGGCTTCCACCACTCCCTGGACGTAGCGGGTAGCGAGGTCGACGTCGGGGACACCTAGTTCGCCCACCGCCGAACTCAACGGTGCCGCCAAGGTGGCGTGAAGTTCAGACAGTTGACGACGGACATGCGCCGGCAGTGTCTCGGCGCTCAGCAGTACCAGCAATCCGTGGCTGCCGTCCTTGATCAGCTCCAGCGACACTCGCACGTAGGTGGCGATCTTGTCGTGAGGGCTCACGGCATCGGATAGTTCGCGCTCCACATCGGCTGTCCATGCGGTCATGCGCTCACCCAGCACTGCGGCAAGAAGGTCTTCGGTGGACGCGAAGTACTCATACACCGCGGTACGGGACAGTCCGGTGCGAGCCGCCACAGCGGTCATGGTCACCGCTCGGGGGCCACCGGTCAGGACGAGGTCGTTGCCTGCGGCCAGGAGAGTCGCCCGCCGCTGGTCACGATGTTCGGCGATGGTCGGAGCATCTATCCGGGGCACTCGTTCATCATGACACAGGAAGTACGGACGTGATCTCGGCCAGAGCGTCGATCTCCGGTCGGTAGTCCACCGGCACCCGCACTTGCAGGACCGGGTCACCGACCAGGGTGGTGAAGACGGTCCCGGCGTCGGTGGACTCGGCGATCCACTCCACCCCGTCAACCGCGATCACCTGGGCATCGGGCAGCGTGGATCGAGCCACTCCGCATACCAGCACGATCGGGGGATCGCCCCAGGCGATGGCGGCGGCATTGCGCGGGCTCGTTTCACGCTGCAGCTCCCCGAGCAATCGAATCGGGGCCGCAGCCATGATCGATTCGCACCCCGGCCCCAACGTCGGCGCCTGGACAGCGACCGGCCGAGAGCATGACGTCAGTGACGCGACCAGCAAGCTCGCGGCGCTCACGCCTGCGAGCGAGCGCAGGACGTAGGCTGACGCGACCACTGCAGGAGCGTACTTCGGAGGCGGTGTCATGGCGGGCGACGTAACTCGTGATTCGACGTCGCAATCAACTTTGCGCGACGTCGGCGAGTTCGCCCTAATCGACCGCATCGTTGCCGACATTCCCGCCAAGCGCGGTGTCGATGTCGGACCGGGTGACGATGCTGCGGTCCTGACCTGCGCCGATGGTCGCATCGTCGCGTGCGTGGATGTGCTGGTCGAGAACCGACACTTCCGGCGCGATTGGTCGACGGCGATCGACATCGGTCGTCGCGCAGCAGCGGCGAGCCTGTCCGATGTCAACGCGATGGGTGCGGTGTCCACCGCGCTTCTGGTCGGATTGGTCGCGCCCGCCGATCTGCCGACCGTGTGGTTGACCGAGTCCGCTGCCGGTTTGAAGGAAGAAGCCGCGTCGGCCGGCGCGGTGCTCGTCGGTGGCGATACGACCGAAGGTGAGGCCATCGTGATCTCGGTGACCGCACTGGGCACCCTGGAAGGACGGGCACCGGTGACCCGAGGCGGTGCCAAGGACGGTGATGTGGTGGCGGTGTGCGGCCGGTTGGGTTGGGCGGCCGCGGGCCTCGCTGTCCTGGGTCGGGGCTTTCGCTCACCGAAGGTGCTGGTCGATGCGCACCGCTTCCCGCTGATCGACTACACCGCCGGTCCGAGAGCGGCCAAGGCCGGAGCCACCGCGATGATCGACGTCAGCGACGGTCTGCTGGCCGACCTTTCGCACATCGCCGAGGCATCGGGCGTCGACATCGACATCGAATCCGC
>JBMTHB010000022.1:0-12010 GCA_049435845.1 Candidatus Nanopelagicales bacterium
GTGCAGTACAGACGGGCTTTACTTCGCGTCCGGCTCGATGGGTCTACCCGGTGCGATGTTCACCGCTAGTCACAATCCGGCCGAGTACAACGGCATCAAGTTGTGCAAGGTCGGGGCCGCCCCGGTCGGTCAGGAAACCGGGCTTAGGGACATCCGCACCATGATCGAATCCGGGATAGCCGTGTACGACGGACCTCTCGGCAGTGTGCGCAACGAAGACACTCTGGCTGCCTACGCGAGCTACCTGCGCCGACTCGTGGACTTGTCCGGCATCCGGCCTTTGAGGATCGTCGTCGACGCAGGAAACGGGATGGCCGGGTACACGGTTCCGGCAGTCTTGAGCGAGGCGGCCGGACTCGCCCGTTTGCCGCTGGATATCGATGACATGTACTTCGAGCTTGACGGCACGTTTCCCCACCACGAAGCGAATCCCATCGAGCCAGCGAACCTCGTCGACATCCAGGCGCGGGTGCGGGAATCGGGTGCGGATCTCGGACTTGCCTTCGACGGAGACGCGGATCGTTGTTTCGTCATCGATGAACGAGGCGAGATCGTCAGTCCTTCTACTCTCACCGCACTGATCGCCGCCCGGGAGTTGGACAAGCATCCGGGATCTTCGATCATCCACAATCTGATCACTTCGAAATCCGTACCGGAAGTGGTGGTGGAGAATGGCGGAACGCCTGTCAAGACACGCGTTGGGCATTCCTTCATCAAGGCGACGATGGCCGAGACGGATGCGGTGTTCGGCGGTGAGCATTCGGGGCACTTCTACTTCCGGGACTTCTGGCGCGCTGATTCCGGGATGCTTGCGGCGATGCATATCTTGGCCGCACTGGGCAGCACCCCCGAAGGCACCACATTGTCTTCGCTGCTCACCGACTACGACCGCTATGCAGCTTCGGGGGAGATCAATACGAAGGTCGATGATCAAGCCGCGATCACCGCGAACATTGAGCGTCACTACACCGCGCAGGGTGGGGTTAGCACCGATCACATGGACGGACTCACGGTAGATGGCGGTGAGTGGTGGTTCAACGTCCGACCGAGCAATACCGAACCTCTGCTCCGGCTCAATGTCGAAGCCAAGGACGGCGCCACCATGGCGCGACTGCGGGACGACGTCCTGGCCATGATGCGCGCAAGCAACTTAGGAGGATAGGTATGGAGCAGTATCCGAACTCCCCGCTGGGGTTGTCGCCGCATTTGTGGGACGTGCTCGCCTGTCCGTGCTCGCAACACGCGAAGGTCGAGGCGGATGAAGACACAGGTGAGATCGTCTGCACTTCCTGTTCCACTCGCTTTCCCGTGCGGGAGGGCATTCCGGTCATGCTGCTCGACGAGGCGACGCCCGGACCGAACGGCGTCGGAACCACCGGGGTCTGATGCACCGGATCCGCGGCAGCGTCAAGGAGTACCCGTGGGGCGTCGTCGATGGACTCGCTCCCTGGTTGGGCGATCAGGCGGGACGCTTCGCCGGACGTCCGCAGGCGGAGTTGTGGTTCGGGGTCCATCCCAGTGGACCGTCGCCCCTCGTGGATGCCTCGGCGACCCTTGCAGACGAACTCACCCGTGATCAAGCGCCGATCCTGGCCAAGATCCTCGCCGCTGCACAGCCGCTTTCCGTCCAGGTTCACCCCGATGCGCACGACGCGTTACGAATGTGGAAGCACCAGCAGATCGCCGGACCGCAGATCCTGGCAGATCCGCATGAGAAGGCGGAGGTGCTGCTCGCCCTCGAACCCTTCCAGGCCTTCGTGGGGTGGCGCCCCACCGCTGATGCCGCCCAGATCGTCGAACGAGTCGACGGCTTGGCACTTGCGGCCGCTGCGCTGCACGACCACGACCACAGGACCGCGATCCAGATGATCGTGGAACGCAGGTCCGATGCCGGGGCGTTCGCGCAGCAGATACCGGGCGCCGTTCGTCGCACGCAGGAGGCCGGAACCTTGAGTCGATCGCTCACCGCGGACGAGATCGCCGCCTACGACCAGGCGGCGCGGGACTTCCCAGATGACATCGGCGTTGCGCTCACCCCTCTTCTGGACTTCGTCACCCTCGCTCCGGGCGATGCGGTCTACCTCGCCCCGGGCATTCCGCACAGCTACGTTCGCGGCATCGGTTTCGAGGTGATGACCTCATCGGACAACGTTCTTCGGCTCGGACTCACCGGAAAGCCCGTGTTCGTCGATCACGCCTTGCCCATCTTGGACTTCTCCACACCGGCGCAATTGATGCGGGGGTCGGCGTCGATCACTCCCGAGGGCGGGGCGTTCTCCCTGGTGGTCATCGACCGCGACACCGACCTTCCGAGCGGGACTTACCGCCTGGTCGTTGCCATCGAGGGAACGTGCCAGGTGCGCGTGGGGGAAGTGGCGAGCACCGCCGCTCAGGGGGAGGCCGTCGCCATCACCGGCGAGGAAGGTGTGGCCCGCGTCACCACTTCCGGCCGGGCGATCGCCGCAATCGCTTCTTGATTCCGAACGTACGACCCCGGATCGGAGTGCCCACTGAGCGCGATCGGTTCGGACGTGGCAGACTTGGGGCAGTCGCCGATGGTCCGGAGCCCTGGTCCCCGTCGTGACGCTCGCGTCGGCGTGTTCGAAATTCCAGCCTTGGAAACCTTGCTCTCGTCGTCGTGGGCACCACACAGATGCACCCGACTATTGATGGAGAACGAATGTCTTTGACCAAGCCCGACGGCAGCCCCGACTACAAGGTTGCCGATCTGTCCCTCGCCGAGTTCGGTCGCGACGAGATCCGTCTGGCCGAGCACGAGATGCCTGGCCTGATGGCGATGCGTGCCGAGTACGGCGAGTCCAAGCCCCTCAAGGGCGCACGCATCACCGGCTCGCTGCACATGACCATTCAGACCGCGGTTCTCATCGAGACCCTCGCCGCGCTCGGCGCCGAAGTCCGCTGGGCCTCCTGCAACATCTTCTCCACCCAGGATCATGCGGCCGCAGCGGTCGTCGTGGGCCCGAACGGCACTCCTGCGGACCCCCAAGGAATCCCGGTCTACGCCTGGAAGGGCGAGACGCTCGAGGAGTACTGGTGGTGCACCGAGCAGGTGCTCGACTGGCCGGATGGCGAAGGCCCGAACATGATTCTCGACGACGGCGGCGACGCCACTCTCTTGGTTCACAAGGGCGCCGAGTTCGAGAAGACAGGTGTCGTCCCCTCGGCCGATGAGAACGACTCCGAGGAGTACCGCGTCATCCTGCACACGCTGCGTGAGTCGCTGGCGAACTTCCCCGATCGCTTCACCAAGAGCGCCGCGGGCATCAAGGGCGTGACCGAGGAGACCACCACGGGCGTGCTTCGCCTGTACGACATGCAGCGTGAAGGTTCGCTGCTGTTCCCGGCGATCAACGTCAACGACTCCGTCACCAAGAGCAAGTTCGACAACAAGTACGGCTGCCGCCACTCGCTGGTCGATGGCATCAACCGCGCGACCGACACGCTCATCGGCGGCAAGGTCGCCGTGGTCTGTGGTTACGGCGATGTCGGCAAAGGCTCGGCGGATTCGCTGCGCGGCCAAGGCGCTCGAGTGATCGTCACCGAGATCGACCCGATCTGCGCGCTACAGGCCGCGATGGACGGCTACCAGGTCGCTCGGCTCGATGAGGTGCTCGACCAGGCCGACATCTTCATCACCGCCACCGGCTGCTTCGACGTCATCACCGCCGAGGACATGACCAAGATGAAGCACCAGGCGATCGTCGGCAACATCGGCCACTTCGACAATGAGATCGACATGGCCGGTCTTGCTGCCCTGCCGGGCATCAAGCGCAAGACGATCAAGCCGCAGGTCGATGAGTGGACCTTCGAGGACGGTCACTCGATCATCGTGCTGTCCGAGGGTCGCTTGCTGAATCTGGGCAACGCCACCGGTCACCCCTCGTTCGTGATGAGCAACTCGTTCACGAACCAGGTACTAGCGCAGATCGAGTTGTTCACCAAGCTCGACGAGTACCCGATCGGTGTCTACACGCTGCCCAAGCACCTCGACGAGAAGGTCGCCCGTTTGCACCTCGATGCTCTCGGTGTGCACCTCACCGAGTTGAACAAGCAGCAGGCCGAGTACCTCGGCGTGGACGTGGCGGGTCCGTACAAGCCCGACCACTACCGCTACTAGGACGCGATCGGATAGACCTGTTCCGCAGCACGACCGGCAAAACCGCCTCCAACGATGGGGTCGCACCACACGGTGCGGCCCCATCGTCTTTTCCCGATGCTGCGTCGGTGGCGACCAGCGTTGTCTGCGCACCCGAATAGCACGCTCGGCCTATCGGACCCCTTCAGCCTCTTTGGTGAACCGGATCGGGTAGATCCAAAGGCTCGGGATGCTTGCGCGGGTAGAGGACTTCGGTGAGTAGTGCCCCGAAAGCTGCACCGATGAGTTGGAAGATGATGAATGGGAGCACATCGGCTGGTGCGATCCCGGTGAAGGTGTCGGTCAACGAACGACCGATCGTCACCGCGGGGTTGGCGAAGGATGTCGACGAGGTGAAGAAGTAGGCCGAGCCGATCCAGGCGGGAACGAGGATCGGTCCGAGGTGTCCGCGGCCGGTTCGGGTGAGCGCTCCGATGATCAAGATCAGCCCGGCGGTGGCGACGATTTCGCCGAGCCAGATGGGAAAGCCGTTTCGTGCGTTCGTGGATGGATCGAATGCGGGTAGATCGAACATCACGTTCGCCAGAGCCACGCCCGATAGACCGCCGAGGATCTGGAAGAGGATGTAGCCGAAGCCTTCACCCGGACGGATCTCGCGTTTCACCAATGTGACCGCGGTGACCGCGGGGTTGAAGTGTGCCCCGGAGATAGGCCCGAGCATCCAGATCAACACGCCCAGGGCGAGGATCGTGCTGAGTGCGTTGAGTAAGAGCACGACGGCGGCGTCGTCGGTCAACAGCGTGCCCATGATCCCACTGCCCACCACGGCGGCGACGAGCATCGCGGTCCCGAGGTACTCGGCGAACAACCGACGCGGCACGAAGGCACCTTGGCATTCATATCGATATCTGTCAATATGGATTCATGCGGAACGCGACAGCTGCTCGACCAAAGGAACGCTCCTCCGGTCCGGCCTGCTGTCCTTCGGGTCTGGGTTCACCGATCGACCGCCCCACAGCCGAGGAGTTGGCCGCGCTCCTGAAGGCCGTTGCCGATCCGGCTAGGTTGCAGATCCTTGCCCTGCTACGTTCTCTTCCCAACTGCGAGGCGTGCGTGTGCGATCTCACCGAGCCCTTGGACTTGTCGCAACCCACTGTCAGCCACCATCTGAAGGTCCTGGCGGGCGCTGGCCTAGTCAACGCAGAGAAGCGTGGCTACTGGACCTGGTATCGCATACAGCCGAGTCGGCTATCGGAGTTGTCTTCAGTTCTCGCGTAGCGAAATCCACTCGAATCCCGTCGGGGGATCGGTACATCCAGGGTTAGAGTTGGTGACGACGGCTGTCGGTCATATTGTCGTCATGGACATTCCCGAGAGGATTCGCAGCATGATGGCCAAAGTCGGAATAGCGTCCGGTCTCGCGGGCTTGATCGCAGCGATGCTGATCGCTCCGCCAACTCAGGCAGCCGACCCGGTGCTGACCGTCGCTTCGTGGAACGTCTGCAAGGTGGATTGTGCCGCCCCGGCTCCATCGTGGGATATCCGACGTGAGCGCGTGGCACGAGTCATCAATGAATCCGGGGCCGACGTTGTGGGAATCCAGGAGGCAACGAACAACGCCACGTCCTTCGCGAAGACGCAGGTGGGTGACATCGAGAATCTCGTCGCCCCTGCCGGGTACAGGCTGCCTGATTTCCCTGACTCGTCGAACGAGTGTGTTCGCCCCCGTGACGCCTCCGGCCGCCTGGCGGGTCCTTCTCCTTGCGATAACACCTCTGCTCTCCTCTTCAAGACCTCCACTGTCGACCAAGTGACGTTGTCCACTGGATTGCCCTCCGCGGGAATCGCGCAACTTGGATCGCTCGCGTCAGGTCAGGATGGCGACTCCGCAAAGCGTTCCGTCATGTGGGCGTACTTGCAGGGACGAAACGGTGCCGGTCCGTTCTTGGCGATATCCCTTCATACCGACACCGCCAAGAATGGAAGCGCTGAGGCGTCGCGGATTGCTATCGGTCAGTCGTTGGCCGGATGGGTCAATTCGATGAACACCATCCATGGGATGGAGGGTGCGCCCGCTGTGCTCATGGCAGACCTGAACTCTTTCGCAACGCGGCAGCCTCAGGGAATCCAGAAACAACTGACCGACGCTGGCTGGACCGACGCTTTCGATGCTCCCGTAAAGGCGAACGTGCGCTATTCGACGATCAACCAGAGTCGGAAATACCGGCTGAGCGGTTTTCCCTCGCAACCTCGCATGCAGAAGAAGACCAAGAAGAATCCCCTGGGAGCAGCACCTCGTATCGACTACATCATGTCGCTGGGTCCCACGGTCCAGCCACTGACGTACGAGGTGGTCGTCTATTTGAACGGCCGGTCCTTCGATCCCGCCTACCAGGGCTCGGACCACCAGATGGTGAAGGCCACCCTGGCCTTCAACTAGGTCACGGTCACGCGACACTTCCGCATAGTGGGTGACCACCTGTCGGTGGTATCGCGCAGAATGCTTCGATGGTCGACTCCAGCGGTGTGACAACAAGCGATGTGACAGCTGGGGTCGAGTACCCCGGATGTCCGGTCACGGTGCTCGAAGCCCTGCAAAGGGGTGCGGTGCTGAAGCCGCCGCGGTGGGGTCTGGGTTCGGCAGTCATCACGCTGGTCGGTGCCATCGCATTGGGCGTCCTCGCGGCGGTCCCGCTCATCGCGCTGGATGCCCCTTTGGCGGTGACCGCGATCGTGGGCACGCTATTCCCCTGGATCGCACTCGCGGGTTGGCCCATGTTCGTCACCTGGTGGAAGGGCAACGGACCCCGGATAGATCTCGGACTACGGCTGACCTGGAGCGATACCGGGTGGGGCGCACTTGCTGGATTCGTCGGCTTGACGTTCGCCGGCATCGTCGCCTTGATCACGGAAACCATCGCCGGGGAGTTCTCCTCGGCAGCAGGCGACATCGCGGTCGAACTGCGTGACGAGGGCCCCTTTTGGGCGCTCCTGCTCTTCGCGATCATGATCATGGTCGGTGCCCCGATCGTCGAAGAGATCGCCTTCCGTGGTCTCATCTTCAATGCCCTGCGCAAGAAGGGCATGGGGGCGATCTGGACGATCATCATCACCGCCGTGGCCTTCTCGGCTTTCCATTTCGAGCCGATCCGCTTCCTGGTGCTGCTGCCGATCGGATTGGTCTACGGCTGGGTCCGGTGGAAGACCGGATCCCTAGGGGCGGCGATGGTCGCCCATGGGGTCAATAACGCGCCGGCTGCGCTGGTCTTGCTCGTGGGAATCCCGGAGATGACACCATAGGCGCATGAGCGCACCGGTGTCTCCACGCAGTCGTGGTCGGATCCTCGTGGTCGACGACGATGCGGCCTTGGCCGAGATGCTCGGCATCGTGCTTCGCGGTGAGGGCTTCGAGCCGGTCTTCTGTGGAGATGGCGCGACGGCTGTGGATGCATTCCGCGCCGCGAAACCTGATGTCGTACTGCTCGACTTGATGCTGCCTGGCATGGACGGCATCGATGTATGCCGGGCGATCCGAGCCGAGTCCGGTACCCCTATCGTCATGTTGACCGCTAAGTCGGACACCGTGGACGTCGTGGTCGGGCTGGAATCCGGTGCCGATGACTACATCGTGAAGCCGTTCAAGCCGAAAGAGCTGGTAGCGCGCATCCGGGCACGCATACGCCGCACCGACGACATCGGAGCCCAGGTCCTCACCATCGGTGATCTGACGATCGACATCAGCGGCCATACGGTGCGTCGCGGTACCGATGTGCTCACGCTCACCCCGCTGGAGTTCGATCTGCTCGCGTGCCTGGCCAAGAAGCCCGGACAGGTGTTCACGCGTGAGGCTCTTTTGCAGGACGTGTGGGGTTATCGGCACGCGGCCGACACTCGGCTGGTCAATGTGCATGTGCAGCGCCTGCGCGCCAAGATCGAGCACGACCCTGAGGCACCCGAGATCGTCTTGACTGTCCGGGGAGTCGGGTACAAGGCCGGCACCGTCTGATCGCGGTCATGTCCCGCGTCCTGCTCTTCCTCCCGCGCGCCATCAGGCGGACTTGGCGGCGATCTTTGTTCATTCGCGTCACGAGTACCACCCTCGTGCTGTCAGTCGCGGTCGTCGGCGCATTGGGATTCCTACTGTTGTCCCGCGTCACTACCGGACTCCTCGAGGCCAAAGAGCGCAGTGCCGTGGGGGAAGCGACCGCAGGGCTGGGGGAGGCCCAGCGACTCCTGGATGCGGCCGACACCGGGCCATCGACACCGTCGCCATCCAGGCTCGTCGATGGGGTGGTGACTTCGCTCGCAACGCGCGCCGGTTCGCCCGCCACGTTCGAGGTGCTCTTGCTTTCGAGCCTGCCCGATGCCAGCGCTCCGGAGCGCGGTACGAATCTCGTTGCAGTCTCCAGCGTCCCGGAGGACTTGCGCGCTGCGGTGACCAGCACGCAACGCCAGTCGTGGACCTTCACTCAGATCCGCTTCCTCGACGGGCGTGCCGCGCCAGGACTCGCCGTGGGCGCGCCGCTGAACATCCCGACGGTGGGGCCCTATGAGTTGTATTACCTGTTCCCCTTGCTCCAGGAACAGCAGACATTGGACCTGGTTCGCGGGTCCATCGTGACTGCTGGGGTGGTGCTCGTGGCACTGCTTGGTGTCGTGGCCTACATCGTGACCCGGCAAGTCGTGCTACCTGTGCGCGCCGCGGCCCGCACTGCGGAACGTCTTTCATCGGGGAATCTCGATGAGCGCATCCCCATCAAGCGGGAGGATGACCTTGCGCAATTGGCGACGTCGTTCAATGAGATGGCCGAGAGCATCGATGCGCAGATCACCCAATTGGAGGAACTGTCCCGAGTTCAGCAGCGCTTCGTGTCGGATGTCTCCCACGAGCTTCGCACTCCGTTGACCACGATCCGCATGGCCGCCGATGTCCTCTTCGAGTCGCGCGATTCACTGAACCCCGCAGTGGCTCGATCGGCGGAGCTTTTGCAGAATCAATTGGATCGATTCGAGGCGCTGCTCGCGGATCTTCTGGAGATCTCCCGCTTCGACGCCGGTGCTGCGAAGCTGGACAGCGAATCCGTCGACCTCGTGCCACTCATCCAGCGGGTGATCCAGGGAACCGAGCCGCTTGCCAAGAGCCGCAACCTGCGAGTGCGATTCGCTGCATATGAACGTCCTTGCGCGGTCGTATGCGATGCGCGTCGGATCGATCGTATCGCCAGGAATCTGGTCGATAACGCGATCGAACATGGGAACGAACAGGGAGTGCTCATCGAGTTGGCGGGCGACAGCGATGTCGTCACTCTGACGGTCCGCGACTTCGGTGTCGGATTGAGGCCGGGCGAAGCTGCCTTGGTTTTCAACCGGTTCTGGCGGGCAGATCCGGCGCGGGCGCGCACGACCGGGGGCACCGGATTGGGTCTGGCCATCGCCCTGGAGGACGCACGATTGCACGGCGGCTGGCTGGAAGCGTGGGGCGAACCGGGCGCCGGTGCCTGCTTTCGGTTGACCTTGCCGCGCATCGCCGGAGGCCACGTGGATCACGCGGTGCTGCCGATCTCTGACGAAGCCACCGACAGCGACCCCGGTGACGATCGAGATGACTCGAATGGGGCCTTCTCGCGGGAACGACCCTCGGTGCGACATGACCACGACCAGGCGCGGTCCGAACAGTCCGTGGATACACCCATGGTCGTGACGGTGAATATGGATCGAGGCGAGGATCGATGAAGCCGATCGCAGCTCTCGTTGTCAGTGGTTTCCTCCTTTCGGGTTGTGGAGCCCTCGGCGGGGTGCCCCAAGCCTTCACCGCGCAGGTCCCCACATCCGGACCCATCCAGCAGGGCGCGCAAGTGAGCGGAAGCAACGTCGATCAATTCATCCGAGTCATCGCCCGACCACCGAGCCCCGAAATGACGGCAACCCAGATCGTCCAAGGCTTCTTGGAAGCAAGTGCATCCTTCGATGGAAATCATGCAGTGGCCCGGGAGTACCTGACACCCGAGGCGAGCGCGGGCTGGGATTCCTCCTCCCAGGTGGTCGTCTACGAGGGTGCACCCTCCCTCACGGAGAGCGGCCAAAGCGTCCAGGTCCGCGCTACGCAGGTGGGGCGGATCGGCGCCAACGGTCGTTACGAGGTGGATCCCCCGGGAACCGAAGTGACCGCGACCTTCGGAATATCGCAAACCGACAACGGCTTGCGTATCGATCGCCTTCCCAATGGATTGCTCTTGTCTCAGACCGATGTGGATCGAGCTTTCCGTTCCTACGCGCTGTACTTCTTCAATCCGACATTCCAGACCCTGGTTCCCGATGCGCGAATGCTTCCGGTGGTCGGCCCCGGGCTGGCCACCACATTGGTACGTCGACTCCTCGAAGGCCCCAACGAGTGGTTGAGCCCGGCGGTACGCACCGGCTTCCCCGAAGGCGTGGACTTGAACATCGATGCGGTCTTGGTCGATGGTGGGATAGCCAGTGTCGATCTGAGTCCATCGGCGCAACTGGCAGACGATTCATCGCGCCAAGCCTTGTCGCAGCAACTCGTATGGACCCTTCGGCAGTTGCCGGACGTTCAAGCGGTCGACATCACGATCGCCGGGCAGCCATTCTTCGTGCCGGGTGTGGGGAATCCGCAATCTCGGGACGCATGGCCGGAGGTCGACCCAGCGGCCTTGCCGGCGGATGCTGCCGCATACGTGGCGTCAACGATCGGTGTCCGTGAACTCACCGATGACGGCACCATTCCGGTCCCCGGGCAGGCCGGCACCCGTGAACCCCTCTTGACCGATATCGCCGTCTCGCTCGACGCCTCGCGAATCACCGGAGTCGATGTGGACGGACGAATGTGGTCAGGGGCGCTGGCTGAAGGATCGACGCTGTTCGAATTCGATGAACTGCCATCGCCGATCAATGTCGCCTACGACGGTGCGGTCAACGTGTGGGCCGTCGATCGATCAGGATCGTTGGCGCTCTACTCGCCGTCCGGCCGCGCATTCCCCATCGCAGTGGAGGGTCTCGGTGGATCGGATGTGCTCACCGCTGCGGTTCCCTCGCGAGACGGCACTCGCGCAGCGCTTCTGGTGTCCAGTGGTCAGCGCTCCTACGTCCTGGTGGCTCGGATCGTGCGTACCTCCGCGACCGCGCGGATCGGCATCACTGTGCAAGCGCCGATCCGGGTCGAATCCAGGTTGGTCGAGACCGTTGACGTGGCATGGTCGAGTTCGGACTCCCTCGCCGTGCTGGGCAGCGAGAGCGCGGGTTCCCTGCAGGTGTTCGAGATCAACATCGGACGCGGTTCCTTGACTCCCCAAGGGGCCCCGGAGGGCCCGCTCTCGGTCGCGGCCGCTCCGGGTCTACCCACTTTGGTGGCCGCCGCCGACGGTGTCGTCTATGACAACACAACCGGTAGTTGGTCGGGTCGCGCTAATGCAACCTCGCCCAGCTATCCCGGATAGTCCCAGTTCGAAGAGATTGCGCCCGCGGCTAGGGAGTCCCGGCCACCGTCGCGACCGCAATCACCTGGACCCCGGCTTGCACCAAGGTACCCACGGCTTCCTTGACTGTCGCCCCGGTCGTGACGACGTCGTCAATCACAATGACCGGAGCGCTGGGTAGGTCGTGGTCGTGAAGGATCCGGAATGCGTCGATGGTTCGTTGCTCGCGCTCCCAGGCGCCGGCGGTCTTGTTCATTCCAGCAGAGCGAACATCCTTCAACAGTGGCTGCACACCCGCCGCGCGACACAGCTTGTGCGCCTGTTTGGCCAACTGTGCGGTCGTATCGAAGCCTCGGCGGCGAAGGCTGCTCTTTCGTGTGGGCATCGGCGTGAGCAGAGTGCGATGCAGGGGTGCACCTGTGATGTCGGCGGCGTAGCCGATCGAGGCGGCCAATGG
>JBMTHB010000023.1:0-11771 GCA_049435845.1 Candidatus Nanopelagicales bacterium
CAAGGCCGATTCGTACTCATTGGTGAACAGATACTCGGCGCCTTCTATGAGCGGGGTGATCTCCTCCCCATCCATCCGAGCGAGCTGCTGCGATGGATCGGCAGCGAAGGGATATCCGCGGAATCGACACTCCTCCGTGTGGCGGAGCATGGCCTGCGGATCGTTCGCGCCGATAAGTACGACGTCAGCCCCGCCCACTGTGTCCACGATGGGCTTGAGCTCGATGTTGCGAGCTTCCGACATCGCACCCGGATAGAACGAGGCGATCTGGTTCTGTTCGGTATCCGTCGTGCACACGAATCGCGCAGTGTGGTGTGTTTCGGAGACATGCACGCCGCGGGTGTCGACACCGTGGCGCTGTAGCCAGGACTCGTAGTCCGCGAAATCGGGGCCGACCGCTCCCACCAGGACCGGACTGAGTCCCAAACACCCCATGCCGAAGGCGATGTTCGGAGCGACGCCGCCACGCCTGATCTGCAACTCCTCGACGAGGAAGGACAAGGAGACCTTGTCGATCTTGTCCGCCACCAGGGAGTCGGCGAAACGCCCCGGGAAGCTCATCAAGTGATCGGTTGCGATGGATCCGGTGATCAGCATGGCCACGAGTCGTGACCTTATCGGGTCGAAGGCTCAGTCGATGGAGAACGAGCGACGCGATAGACCCCACATGAAACCGTCGATCGTCGTGTCGACACCGGATGCCGCGTCGGTCGCGGCCCCCAAGGTCACGAACAACGGACTGAAATGCTCCACGGTGGGATGGGCATAAGGCATGCCGGGTGCCTTGCTCGCGTAGTCGCTGAGCGCATCGATATCGCCGGCTTCCAGTAGTTCGGCGGCCCACAGGTCGAAGTCGGACGACCATCCGGGGATCACTCCCCGGTGGATGTTGTCGGTGCTCAAGAAGGGCAGCCCATGGGTCCAAAAGCCCGACCCGATGATCGCGACGCCCTCGTGCCGCAGCGCCTCGAGGCGCCGGCCGATTTCCAGCAGCCGCTGGGGATCATGCGACGGAAGACTCATCTGCAGTACCGGGATGTCTGCCTGGGGATACATCACCTTCAGCGGCACCCACGCCCCGTGGTCGAGTCCACGTCGTGCGCTGGTCACGACCGGTTCGGTGTCCGTCAACGCTGCTCGTACTCGATCGGACAGCCACGAAGAATCCGGAGTCCGGTAGGTCATCGTGTAATAGAGGGGATCGAATCCCCCGAAGTCGTAGACGAGCGGAACGCCGTCGCCCGGCGCCGACAGGGCCACCGGGGCGCTCTCCCAGTGCGCGCTGACGATCACTATGCCTCGCGGTTTGGGTAGATCATCGGCCCATCCCGCCAATGCCTCGATCCACCCGGCGTCCTCGAACAACGGTGGCGCTCCGTGGCTCACGTACAGCGCGGGGAAGGCTGCGTCCCCATCACGCCAGATAGCTCGCTGGCTATCCCGTGCTCGCAACCCCGATTCGGCCGAAAGATAGGCGTCGGCGGGTGCGCTGGTCGACCACATGCCCCTACTTTAGTACAACTTTCAACTAAATGTCTATCAGGGGTGCGGTCAGTGGAACGAGTCCCCGCACGCGCACGATCCTGTGGCGTTCGGGTTGTCGATCGTGAAACCCTGCTTCTCGATCGTGTCCACGAAGTCGATGGTGGCGCCGCTGAGGTAAGGCGCGCTCATCCGGTCGGTGACCACGCCCACTCCCTCGAAGTCCTTCACGACGTCGCCGTCGAGGCTTCGGTCGTCGAAGAACAGCTGATACCGAAGTCCCGAGCACCCGCCGGGCTGCACCGCGATGCGCAAGGTTAGGTCGTCGCGCCCCTCCGCCTCCAGCAGCGTCTTCACCTTGCTCGCAGCAGCGTCGGTCAAGACGATGCCGTCGGAGACCTGCGTCGTATCTGCACTCATGGTGGTTCCTCTTCAGTCCTCGTCGGTCGGGCAACCGGTCACAGGAGTCAACCGGTGCCGGGGCCTGGTTATTCCCACTATGGCATGACCGTGGTCAGCGGGCCAACCGTGCTCTCCGCGAGCCGGGGCTCTTTGGCAGACTCTTCTTATGACCGGCACCTTCGTCGAGCCCGAACCGACTCCCCTGGCACTGCTCCTGCTGGGCCAGCAGTCCGACCCGGACAGCGAGCGCGGCGTCGAATGCCCCGGCGATCTCCCCGCACCGTCGGATCCCGACCTGGTCGAGCGCGCCCGGGGCGCCAAGGCCACACTCGGAGATCGGCTCTTCATCCTCGGGCACCACTACCAGCGCGATGAGGTCATCCAGTTCGCCGATGTCACCGGCGACTCCTTCAAGCTGTCCCAGCAGGCCGCTGCCCGGCCGGAAGCCGAGTTCATCGTGTTCTGCGGGGTGCACTTCATGGCCGAGAGTGCCGACATCCTCACCAGTGATAACCAGAAGGTGATCCTGCCGGACATGGCGGCCGGCTGCTCCATGGCAGATATGGCCGAGATCGGTCAGGTGGAGCAGTGTTGGCGCGACCTGGAACGCGTTGGTGTTGCGGACGTGACCATCCCGATCACCTACATGAATTCATCCGCTGCGATCAAGTCGTTCACGGGCAAGCACGGTGGCTCGGTATGCACGTCGAGCAACGCGGAGCGCAGCATGACCTGGGCGTTCGAACAAGGCGAGAAAGTGCTGTTCCTGCCCGACCAGCACCTCGGCCGAAACACCGCGGTGCGTGACCTCGGACTGAGTTTGGACGACTGTGTCGTCTACGACCCACGCAAGGCAAGCGGCGGCCTTACCGACGAGCAGATCCGTGCTGCCAAGGTCCTGCTGTGGCGGGGGCATTGCTCAGTGCACGGTCGGTTCACCGCCGCATGCGTCGACGATGTGCGCGAGCGGGTTCCCGGAGTGACCGTGATCGTGCACCCGGAATGCGACTACTCGGTAGTGGAGAAGGCCGACCAGGTCGGATCCACCGAGAAGATCATCGCAGCGATCGAGAGCGCTCCTGCCGGCGCGAAATTCGCGGTCGGCACCGAATTGAATCTGGTCAAGCGCCTTGCGTTGCAGAACCCGGACAAGGAGATCGTCTACCTCGACAAAACGATCTGCTTCTGCTCCACGATGAACCGGATCGACCTGCCGCACCTGGTGTGGTCCTTGGAGAATCTGGTCGCGGGGAATGTCGTCAACCAGATCGTGGTCGACCCCGACACCCAGCACTGGGCGAAGGTGGCCTTGGATCGCATGCTCGCACTCCCCGGGCCATCAGCAGCTGCGGACTGAGGCGACTACAGACCGGGTGCGTTCCAGACCGCGAACCAGCGACTGAGGTCGCTCTCCATCGGAAGTTCACCCGCGAGCAGATCGCGGACCTGCATCTCCAACACGTTGTCGCGCTGTTCACCATCTCCGGACATCGGGGCGAAGGGGTAAAAGGTCCCGGCCTTGAACAGGTATACCAGCCCCAGTTGACGCGCATCGGGACCGGTGAACGACACAAGCGAACACAACAACTGTGGACCGAAGCCGGCATCCACGAGTGACACGTTCACCGCGTGGGCGTCCGTGACCGATGCGGCCACGTCCACCGGATCGGTCCTGATGACCACCCAATCGAATCC
The DNA here is from genome assembly GCA_049435845.1 of Candidatus Nanopelagicales bacterium. Taxonomy (GTDB): domain Bacteria; phylum Actinomycetota; class Actinomycetes; order S36-B12; family S36-B12; genus S36-B12. The sequence goes on from JBMTHB010000023.1 coordinate 3,580, forward strand.
GAAACCGTCTTGTTCCAACTCGACCGGGGGTCCACCGTCGGCATCCAGCAGCGCCCGGATCTCGGCCTCGACGTCGGCGAACGCCCTGCCCTCCGGCGCCCGGAAGGCGACCGATGCACGTCCCGTGGGCACGAAATCCAACGCCGCCTGCAAAGTGATGGCTGCCGACGGCAACGCGAACAGCGAATCGAGATTCGGGCGAGCGGGCTTCTTGCGTCCGAGCACCGCATCCATGAAGCCCATCAGCGCTGGCCGAGCTCGCCGGCGATCTTGGCCAATTGCGCCAGCCGCTTCTCCAGCGGCGGATGGGTGGAGAACCACTGCTCGAGGGTGAATTCCCGTTTCCCGGCGACCGCCGGGGCGAACGCGAAGGCGCTCACCGCCTCCATCTGACGGATGTCCTTGGTGGGGATGGTGGCCATGTCTCCGGTGATCTTGGTTAACGCGTTCGCCAACGCGGTGGGCTTTCCGGTCAGCAACGCTGCACCGCGATCGGCACCGAGTTCCCGATAGCGCGACAGCGCGTTGATCAGCAGATAGGAGATGAAATACACGACAACGCTGACCACCATGACCGCGATGAAGATCAGGGCGGAGTTCTGATCACGACGATCGCGCATCATGGATCCCCACATGGCCGATCGGACCATGAATCCAGCGAGGATCGCCGTGAACGAGGCGACCGTCATGACCGTGACGTCACGGTGAGCGACGTGCGAAAGCTCGTGGGCGAGGACGCCTTCGAGTTCGTCACGATCCAAGCGGCGCAGCAACCCGGTGGTCACTACCACCACCGACCTGTTCGGCGAACGACCGGTGGCGAATGCGTTCGGGGCATCGTTGTCGGCGATACCAACGCGAGGTTTGGGCATGTCTGCCATCGCGCACAGACGATCGACGATCGCGTGCAGTTGCGGGGCTTGCTCTGGTGTTACCTCCACCGCTCGCATCGCTTTCATCGACAACGAGTCCGAGAACCACCATTGACCGAACAACAAAGCTGCGCTGATGCCGAGAACGAACACGGCGTTGAAGCCCAGAGCGAGCAAGACCCCCGCCAGGACGACGTACATCAATCCGAGCCCGAAAAGTGTGCCGAACATACGGGCCGTCAGGCCCCGATCCGTGCCGTATCGAGTGCGCGCCATCGAGACGCTGCCCCCTTCCCCGAAGGACGATGTGAGAGTGCTTCCTTGTCAATGTACCTGGCATCATCGCGGGGCGCCGGGGAGGGCAACCTGGGCGATCGCAGTGGCGCAGGCATAAGGATCGGTGAGCATCCAGCAGTGATCCCCTGCCCGGATGACGGGTTCAACGCCAGCCTTTGCTGCGAAGGTTCGAGCCAGTGCAGTAGGGAACGTTCGGTCGTCTTCGAGCAGCACATAACTGCGCGGCGTACGCAGTTTCGCCATACCCACCGGGTTCGGTTGCAGATACGGCCCTAGCGGTTGCGGAGTAAGCGATGCGTAAACCGTGCGCGCGGATTCCTCATTCAATGACGGAAAGAATCGATTCCATGCAGCCGAGAAACTCGGCTGGAACGTGTCGTCACCGGATGCCTGCGCCATCTCGTAGTAACTCGGTCGCCGATCTGCGGGGATCGACTCGATTCCCGGCTCGGCGGCATCGCACACCAAAGCTGCAAGGAACATCGCGTGAACGATGCGGTCTTCCCGCGCAGCAATGGCGCCAGGTAACGTCAAGCCGGCGATCGAGTGGCCGACGAGGATGACGTCGTCGTCGATGGCATCGATCTGCGCAAGAGTGGCATTGATGTAGTCGCTTAGGTCGATACCCGAACGCGGGGTGGGATCGGCACCGGCTCCGGGAAGATCGAATGCGGTAGATGGGACACCCGCGTCATCGAGATACCGCTGGACATCAGTCCAGCACCACGCCCCATGTCCACCTCCATGGACGAGAAGTGCGTGCGGCACGGATCGAGTGGCGCCCTACTGCTCGATTTCGGGCTTCTTCTCGGCAGCACCGAGTTCGTTCTTCATGGCTGCCAGCGTCGATTCGACCTCGGCTTGGCTGGCCATCTGCTCAAGTTCGGCGGTGATGGAGTCCTTGCCCATGCCCATCGGATCTTCCAGCGCTCCTGACGCCATGAGTTCATCGATGGCGCCGGCGCGAGCTTGCATCTCCGCGGTCTTGTCCTCGGCACGCTGAACTGCCAGGCCGACGTCGCCGAGTTCGCTTGAAATACCGGCGAACGCCTCATTGATCTTGGTGGTCGCCTCAGCCGCTGAGTAGGTCGCCTTGATCGTCTCCTTGCGGGTGCGGAAGGACTCCACCTTGGCCTGCAGTTGCTGAGCTGCGACGGTCAACTTCTCTTCCTGCTCCTGCAGCTGCGCAAGCTGTCCTTGCAGGTCGGCGATCTGCTGGTGCAAGCCGCTGCGACGCGTCAAGGCCTCACGCGCTAGGTCCTCACGCCCTTGGGCGAGAGCAGCGCGAGCCTGCTCCTCGAGCTTGCCCTCCTTCTGGGACAGGCTTTGCAGCTGGAGTTCGATGCGCTTGCGACTGGTGGCGACATCTGCCACGCCACGGCGAACCTTCTGAAGCAGTTCGAGCTGCTTCTCATAGGAGTAGTCCAGCGTTTCGCGAGGATCCTCGGCGCGGTCGAGCGCCTTACTCGCCTTGGACTTGAAGATCATGGTGAAGCGTTGCCACAGACCCATGGGCGTTCCCTTTCGCGCGTACCCGCGCGGCGGGATCCTCGGCACGAGGACCTGGCGCGACGGACTCGGTGCATTCCACTCTAAGGGCGCCGCGAGCAAGCCGCCCTCCAGGGTGCCCCGTTAGGCTGGGTCGATCATGTCGGCCCTCTCCCGGTTCAAGCGATCGGCGCCTCCGCCCTCCGGTGGCGAGCCGGCAGCGCCTGTCGCCGACCCTCGCGCTCCTAAGGGGCGGGCCACTCCTTCCCGCAAGGAAGCAGAAGCCGCTCGCAAGCAGGGCCTGCGTGCGTCAGCGCGTGGGCGCGGCACCAAGGAAGGCAAGAAGGCATCCCGCGAAGCCGAGCGCGAAGCCCGTGCCCGCCAGCGAGCCGGAATGATGATGGGCGATGAGCGCTACATGCCGGCCAGGGATCGCGGCGCCAAACGGCGGTTCGTTCGTGACTTCGTCGATGCTCGCATCACGGTTGCCGAGTACTTCATCTTCATCGCGATCGCCGTACTGCTGTTGGGCTTCGTGCAGAACCCGGCCCTTCAGTCCTTCGTCTCAATCGCGTTCTTCGCGGTCACCGCACTGATCATCATCGATACGACGATCCTGCTCATTCAGTTGAATATTCGGGCCAAGAAGGAATTCCCCGATAAGGCGGACCGGCGCGGGCTGATGCTCTACGCAGTCATGCGTGCTCTGCAGCTTCGACGCCTTCGCTTGCCTCCACCCATGGTGACCCGCGGTGGCAAGCCCATCCAGCGCGGACCCGACGGCAAGTCGATCTCCTGAGCGATCGCTAAGAGGTGTGGCCCACCCGTCAGCGCAGATTGCCGTCGGTGAAGCCGGACCCGGGAGCGGGTAGTGCCTGCAGTCCCATCTCCACTGCACTGATCAAGTCGTCGTGCCGAGGCAGCACCCGGACCGTGTAGCCGAACGGCCCGTTGCGGTCGAGCGGCACCGCCGCCTGGAACTTCCACCGATTCTGGTCATCGCATTCGATCGCTTCCATGGGTTGGGCGCTGGCCTCACGGAGCAGATCGTCGGAATCGACCGCGCCGGTCACCACCTGCACCTCCACATCTTGGGGACTGAGTTCACCCAGGGAGACGAACGCGCGAACGATGACGCTCGAGCCAGCCGTCACGACGTCGGCCGCACCATCGGACTCGACGTGGTCGACGTGCACCTGCTTCCAGGCGTCGCGCACATGGGCCTTCCACGCCGCGAGTCGCACCGCCGAGGCGTAGCGGTCGGTAGCCAACGTCGCGCTCGATCGAGCAGCCGGTTCGTAGAGCCGGGTCACATACTCACGGACCATGCGGGTCGCCAACACCTTCGGTCCGAGCGATTGCAGCGTATGTCGAACCATGTCCAACCAACGCGCGGGAAGGCCGCGATGGTCTCGGTCGTAGAAGGTCGGTGCGACAGAGTGGGCGATGAGGTCGTACATCGCCGAGGCCTCGAGATCATCGCGACGGTCGTGATCGTCGATTCCGTCGGCGGAGGGAATCGACCAGCCGTTCGCTCCGTCGAACCACTCGTCCCACCACCCGTCCATGATGGACAGGTTCAATGCACCGTTCAACGCTGCCTTCATGCCCGATGTGCCGCTGGCCTCCAGCGGACGGATGGGATTGTTCAACCACACGTCACAGCCGGGATAGAGCACTTCGGCCATGCCCATGTCGTAATCGGGTAGGAAGACGATGCGATGGCGGACGTCCTCCCGATCGGTGAACTTCACCAGTTCCTGGATCAAGGCCTTACCGGAGTCGTCGGCTGGATGGGCCTTGCCGGCGATCACCAATTGGACCGGACGATGCTCATCGAGCAGAAGATCGCGGAGTCGATCCTGATCCCGCAGCATCAGCGTCAATCGCTTGTATGACGGCACTCGTCGAGCGAAACCGATCGTGAGCATCTCGGGATCGAGAACGTCGTCGATCCAGCCGAGTTCGGCAGCGGCCGCCCCACGCACCAACCACGAGTTCCGAAGGCGCTGTCGGACCATCGCGACCAGTTGCTCACGCAATAGTCGTTTCGTCGACCAGATGCGCTCGTCGTCGACCGAGCCGATCTGCTCCCAGCCTCGCGCCTGCTGGATCAGTTCCTCTCCGATGGAGTCCCGCGCAAGTTCCATCACCTCGCGCGCGACCCAGGTGGGGGCGTGTACTCCGTTGGTAATCGATGTGATCGGTATATCCGCTGTGTCGAACCCCGGCCACAGCCCGGCGAACATCTGCCGGGACACGCGACCATGCAAAGCACTGACTCCGTTCGCCCGGCCGGCCAGCCGCAGGCCCATCACCGCCATGTTGAAAACACCGGGATCGCCGCCGGGATAGTCCTCCGATCCCAGCCGCACGATCCGATCCACCGGCAGGCCCGGCACAGCGTTGTCGCCCCCGAAGTACTGCTCGATCAAGGACATCGGGAAGCGATCGATGCCGGCCGGTACCGGTGTGTGCGTCGTGAACACCGTGCCGCCACGGGTTGCCTCGAGCGCTGCGTCGAAATCGACGTCGGGATAGCCGTGCATCAGCTCTCGGATACGTTCCAATCCGAGGAAGCCTGCGTGCCCCTCGTTGGTGTGGAAGACGTTCGGTGCTTCAGTCTGAGCAATGCGACAGTAGGCGCGCAGGGCGCGTACCCCGCCGATTCCAAGCAACATCTCCTGCTGGAGTCGGTATTCCCCGCCACCGCCGTACAACCGATCGGTCACCTCGCGCTCGGCCGCGTCGTTCTCCTCGACTCCCGAGTCCAGAAGCAACAGCGGTACGCGTCCCACGCGCGCTAGCCAGATCCGCGCTGACAGCACACGCCCACCCGGCAATCCAACCGACACCCGCGCGGGTGCACCGGAATCTTCCCGGAGCACCGTGATGGGAGCGGCGTCCGGATCGCAGATCGGATACGTCTCGAGTTGCCAACCGTCACGGCTCAGGCTCTGCCGGAAGTAGCCGGATCGGTAGAACAGGCCGATCCCGATGATGGGAACGCCAAGGTCGCTCGCGGCCTTCAAGTGGTCGCCGGCCAAGATCCCCAAACCTCCCGAGTACTGGGGAAGCGCAGCGGCCACTCCATACTCCGGGGAGAAGTACGCGACGCCGGTCAGAGCCGTTGCGTCTCGCTCGTGATCGCTCTCGTGCTCACGCTCGCTGCGCCGCTGAAACCAGTGCGGGGCCGAGAGGTAGGTGTGCAGATCGCCCACCGCGCCGTGGACCCGCTCCACAAACGATGCGTCCGAGCTCAATTCCGCGAGTCGATCGGCCGATATCTCGCCGAGTAGCCGCACCGGATCTCCCCCGCAGTCGTGCCACAACTGCGGATCCATCGCCGCGAACAGATCGGTCGTCTCCGGATGCCAGGACCAGCGAAGATTGAGCGACAGTTCTTCCAGACCCACCAGGGAGTCCGGTAGCACCGAACGAACTGTGAATCGACGGATGGCCTTCACGGGGGTCACCGTAGTAGGGGCATGTAATACACCTCGCCGCTACAGTCGTTACATGCCCCAGCGGTCGTCTGCACGCACCCGGGGTGCCCACTCGCGGGGTAGCCACACGGCTTCAGTGCCGGCCGACGGCCTGACTTCCCGGATAGCGATCGTCGATGTGTGGCCGCAGGTGCAGTGCGGGCGTCGACCGGCCGCGGCGGCGACAGGCGAGACCCTGCCGGTGCAGGCGACGATCTTCCGGGACGGACATGCGCCGCTCTCGGTGGAAGTGGTGCTGCAACCTCCGCAGGAAGCGCCCGCGAGGGCCGTGCGCATGGAGCCAGCTTGGGGCGCAATAGACCGGTGGACGGCACCCATCACCGTCGACGCCGAGGGACTGTGGACGTTCACCATCCATGCGTGGTCCGACCCATGGCTGCACTGGCTGGACCGGGCACGGATCAAGATCCCCGAGGGTCAGGACGTCGACTTCGAATTGGCCGAGGGCGCGTGGCTGATGCAGCAGGTAGCTCGTCGACTTCCTCGCTCCGACACCGCAGCACGGGATGTCCTCAAGGCAGCGGCGAAGACCATGAAGGATCCGCAACTTCCGGCGATGGTGCGGCTCAGTGCGGCGACGACCGACGACGTCCGTCGAGTGATGAGCGAGCACCCCATCCGTCAGGAGGAGTCATTCAATGGGCCGTGGCCGCTGCTGGTTCAGCGACGACGGGCGCTGGTCGGCTCCTGGTATGAGTTCTTCCCCCGCAGTGAAGGCGCCTCCCTCGACCCTCCGGCATCGGGGACATTCCGCACGGCCACGGCTCGCCTATCTGCAATCGCGGATATGGGTTTTGACGTCGTCTACTTGCCGCCCATCCATCCCATCGGTACGTCGCACCGCAAGGGACGCAACAACTCACTATCCCCCGATTCCTACGATCCGGGTTCCCCGTGGGCCATCGGTTCCGCTGCGGGAGGTCACGATGCCGTGCATCCGGATCTGGGGACCCTCGAGGACTTCGATGCGTTCGTTGCCGAGGCAAGCGCACTAGGGATGGAGGTGGCACTCGATCTCGCGCTGCAGGCCTCCCCCGATCACCCCTGGGTGCGCGAGCACCCCGAGTGGTTCGTCACCCGACACGACGGGTCGATCGCCTACGCCGAGAACCCGCCCAAGAAGTACCAGGACATCTACCCGCTGTACTTCGACGCCGATCCAGACGGGCTCTACGCCGAGGTCGAACGCATCGTTCGGCTTTGGATGGCGCACGGGGTGCGGATCTTCCGGGTGGACAACCCCCACACCAAACCACTGTGGCTGTGGGATCGACTGATCGCATCCATCAATGCCATCGATCCGGACGTGTTGTTCCTAGCCGAGGCCTTCACCAAGCCCCCGATGATGAAAGCGCTCGCCGAAGTCGGCTTCCAACAGAGCTACACCTACTTCACGTGGCGGACCACGAAGCACGAGTTGACCGAGTACTTGACCGAATTGGCCGGACCAGCGTCGGCCTACATGCGCCCCAACTTCTTCGCGAACACCCCGGACATCCTGCATGAGTACCTGCAGCATGGCGGCCCTGCGGCGTTCTCGATTCGGGCTACCTTGGCTGCGACGCTGGCGCCCACCTACGGCATCTACAGCGGATTCGAGTTGTACGAGCATGTTGCCGTCAAGCCAGGCAGCGAGGAGTATCTGGACTCCGAGAAGTACCAGTACCGACCCCGGGACTGGGATCGCGCGGCGCGACAAGGACGCAGCCTCGCGCCGTACCTGACCATGTTGAATTCCATCCGGCGCGATCACCCGGCTCTGCAGGATTTGCGCTCGCTGCACTTTCATCACACCGACAACGACAACGTCATCGCGTACAGCAAGAAGGTGGGTGAGGACATCATCCTGGTTACCTGCCTGCTCGATCCCCAACGCGAGCACGCGACCTCGGTGTGGTGGAACCTCCCGGCACTCGGCTTGGATTCAAGTCAGCGCTTCGTGGCGCGAGACTTGGTGACCGGACACACCTGGACCTGGTCGGGTGAGACCTTCGTGCAGTTGCGTCCCTGGGACAACGTCTCCCACATC
>JBMTHB010000024.1:0-11670 GCA_049435845.1 Candidatus Nanopelagicales bacterium
CGTCGCCATTGACTTGGAAGATCGGGGCTTGGACCATCCGCGCAACGTCCGTCGAGTACACGCTGGAGCGACCGTACTTCGGTGACGTGGTGAAGCCGACCTGGTTGTTGACCACCACATGCACCGTGCCACCGGTTCGGTAGCCCTGGAGTTGGGACAGGTTCAAGGTCTCGGCCACGATCCCCTGGCCTGCGAAGGCAGCATCGCCATGGATCAGGACGGGCAGGATGTCGGTGCGGCGTTCGGCCGGCAGCAGGTCCTGCTTCGCGCGCACGATTCCCTCGAGGACCGGATCCACCGCTTCGAGGTGCGAAGGATTCGCGGCCAGGTAGACCGAGGTGTATGCGCCATCGGGGGTGAGAAAGGAACCCGTGGTGCCGAGGTGGTACTTCACGTCACCGGAGCCCTGCACCTGGTCGTCGCCGAAGTCGCCTTCGAACTCGCGGAAGATCTGGCCGTAGGACTTTCCGGCGATGTTCGTGAGGACGTTGAGGCGACCGCGATGCGGCATGCCGATGGCCACTTCGAGGATGTCGTCGTGCGCGGCGTCGGTCAAGATCCCATCGAGAAGCGGAACCAATGATTCCGCGCCCTCGAGGGAGAAACGCTTCTGCCCGACGTACTTGGTGTGCAGGAACGTCTCGAGCGCTTCAGCTTCGTTCAGCTTGGTCAGTACCCGAAGCTGCTCTTCGCGTTCGGGCTTCATGTGCGGGATCTCGACCCGTTCCTGGATCCACCTGCGTTGCGCCGGATCTTGAATGTGCATGTATTCGATGCCGACGGTGCGGGTGTAGGCGTCGCGCAGAACACCGAGGATTTCGCGCAACTTCATCAGGGGCCTGCCACCGAAGCCACCGGTGGGGAACTCTCGGTCCAGGTCCCACAAGGTGAGGCCGTGGCTGAGGACATCGAGGTCAGGGTGCGTTCGCTGCGCATACTCCAGGGGATCGGTGTCGGCCATGAGATGACCACGCACGCGGTAGGCGTGGATGATCTCTTGGACGCGAACGGTCTTGTCAAGATCGGTCTCGTGACTGGCAGAGATGTCGTGCGCCCAGCGGACAGGTTCGTAGGGAATACGCAGGTCGCGGAAAATATCGCCGTAAAAATCCTCTTCGCCGAGCAGTAGTTGGTGCATGCGCCGCAGGAATTCCCCCGATTGGGCGCCCTGGATGATCCGGTGGTCGTAGGTACTGGTCAGCGTCATCACCTTGGAGACGGCGTTGCGCACGATCGCTTCGTGTGATGCCCCCTGCCAATCAGCCGGGTACTCCATCGCGCCGACACCGACGATGCAGCCTTGGCCCTCCATCAAACGCGGCACCGAATGGTTGGTTCCGATGGTGCCGGGATTGGTGAGCGAGATAGTGGTGCCCGCAAAGTCCTCGACCGTGAGTTTCCCACCTCGGGCACGTCGGACGACGTCTTCGTAGGTTGCCCAGAACGTGGCGAAGTCCATGTTCCGCGCGCTCTTGATGTTCGGCACCAGCAACTGACGAGTCCCGTCGGGCTTCGCAAGATCGATGGCCAATCCCAGATTGATATCCGGGTTGCGTAGCAGTGCCGGCTTGCCGTCTACGTGGGTGAACGAGTAGTTCATCTCGGGCAGCGAAGCGACGGCTCGCACGAGGGCGTAGCCGATGATGTGGGTGAAGGAGACCTTGCCGCCGCGTCCGCGGGCGAGGTGGTTGTTGATCACCACGCGGTTGTCCATCAGCAACTTGACCGGAACCGAGCGCACACTTGTCGCGGTGGGAACGGTGAGACTGGCCTCCATATTCGTCACGACTCGCGCGGGGGCACCTCGGATGATCTCCGCTTCGGCCAATGCCGGGGTGGCGCCCGGTGCGCCCTTCGGAGTCGATTCCTCCGGAACCAGCTGCGGTGTGGCCGAGGCCGGTTCACCAGCCTTTACCGCCGTTGAGTGGTCGGCGGGGGAGTAATCCTCGAAGAAGTCCCACCACGCCGGGTCCACCGAACCCTTGTCGCGCAGGAACTGCTCGTAGATCTCGTCGACGAGCCATTCATTAGGCCCGAACCGACTCGACGCCGGGGTGGGAGGCTCACTGGCCACGGTGCGTTCCTCTCGCACGCGAAATGTGGATGCGGAGGTCACACTAGACCCATGGGCTTCATCACAAACGAAACGGTCGCAGTCATCACTGGAGGTACCCGCGGTATCGGCCTGGAGGCCGCCCGCGGTATCGGTCGACTGGGTGCCACCGTCGTCTTGGTCGGTCAGGATCCAGCACGAACCGAGCGTGCCGCGATGGAACTTGTGGCGGAAGGTATAGACGCAGTAGGTGAAATTTCGGACGTTGCCGATCCTGTTTCATTGGCGGCCGCCAAGGAGCGGCTTGGAGCCCTGGGCGAACCCGACGTCCTAGTGCTGTCGGCGGGAGTGATGGCCGAGCGCATGACGAAGACGCTGCGCACATCCTCCGAGGAGTGGCGGCGCGTCATGGGGATCAATCTCGATGGCGCCTTCTACTCGATCGCCACGTTCGCGCAGGGCATGGCGCGCAAGAGGTCGGGTCGGGTGATCGGCGTTTCTGCGTGTCTCGGACGATTCAGTGGACCGGGAACGTCAGGAGGTCTTGCTCCCTATCGGATCAGCAAGGCTGGGCTGAACGCGCTTCTGCGGAATTTCGCCGCCGAGATGCAGTGGGGTGCGCGCGGTGTGCTCGTGGACGCGATGTGCCCGGCGCATTGCCGCACCGACATGGGTGGACCCGATGCACCACGCAGTGCCGCGGAGGGAGCGGACACCATCGTCTGGTTGGCGGATCGAGATGCTGTCGACGCTCAGGGCGCGGTCGTCGAGACAGGGAAGCTGTGGGAGGACCGAGCCGTCGTGCCCTGGTGAAGTCGCGACCTGATTGCTCCGCGGTCAGGCGATCATGCCGGGGCGATTGCCCTTCCCGACGATCCGACCACCAGCCGATTCCCATGCGGCCATCCCACCTGAGAGATTCACCGCGTCGATGCCTTTCTCCCGCAGGATGCGGGTCACGCCGCGTGACCTTGCTCCGGTGCGGCAGGTGACCACGACCGGTCGGCCTTTCGGCAGGCGCTTGAGCGCCTGAGCCGCGACGTTCTTCGCAGGCAGATGAACCGCCCCCGGAACGTGACCGGCATTCCATTCGGCGTTCTCGCGGACATCGAGCAACGTGGCCCCCGACCGCAGCATGTCCATGGCTTCTTCAGGCTTGACGGACGGGAGAGCGAAACGAGCGAAGATTCCCACGGGCCGAAACTGTAGGCAGGCGGTGCGCTTCGGCGCACTCGGGGCGTCGTACATTGGTGCGCGTGAGGCTTCCCCGGGGGATTCGTGCTGCTGCCATCGCGGTTTCGGTCAGCACCTGTGTATCTGCGATAGCGCTAGCGCCAGCGCGTGCCGACTCATCGATCGCGCCCGTGATCGTCGGTGTCGATTCCGGTGATCGATCGGTGACCATCCGATATGAGGTCGCAACGGACCCCGCCATAACCGGGTACCAGGCCTCTCCCGATGGTTTCTCGTGGTTCGACTGCCCGGATGTGTCGGGCACCTGCTCCTTGAGTTCCTTGACCAACGGTCGCGAATATCGAGTGTCGCTGCGCGCGATCGGGCCCAACGGTCCGTCGCCGGCCGCGCCGCTGATCACCGCGCTGCCGATGGTGCCAGCCGGGTCGGATCCGGACAAGCCGGTGGACCTACCCCGACCTCGTGTGCAGGTCACTGCCAAGTTCGACGCGGCGGGCAACGACCTAGGCGTTCGCAATCCGCGGACCAAGTTGGGCGTCGGCACTCTGCCGCACCTCACCTTCAGTCGCGCGATACCGAACAAGCGGGCAGTGGAATCGCATCTGGTCGTCACCGCTACTGACGCGCAGGGTCGCACCCGTGAAGTCCCCGGTGCGTGGGGCTGGATCAGCGATCGCACAGCAGTGTTCCGGCCGAAGGATTTCTGGCCCGGTAACTCCACCATCACGATCACCTCGACACTCGATAACGCAGTGATGGGCAGATCCGGTGGTCGTTTCCTCGTGGGTGCACCGAGTCTGCGCACCACGTATTCCTTTCGAACAGACCGATCCTTGATCGCCACCGTCAATGGCGCGACCAAGGAGATGGATGTCGTCATCGACGGTCGCAAGCGCAAGACGTTCAAGGTGAGCCTCGGAGGCCCAGGCTGGGAAACCCGCAACGGTGCCAAGGTCATCAGCACATCGAAGGAGCCGAACAAGGTCTATCGCAGCGCGAGCTTGGGATTGACCGATCCCGATGACTTCTACGAGCTCCCGGCTAAGTGGAATACCCGATTGACGCCGACCGGGGAGTTCCTGCACACCGCCGCCTGGGCCTACGGGCGGCTAGGCCGTTACAACGGATCGCACGGTTGCACGAACATGTTCGAGCAGGATGCCAAATGGATCTTCGACAACACGATTCCCGGCGATGTAGTCGAATACGTCAAAACCGGAGGGGACACGATGGAACCCTGGAACGGTCCCGGCGGTCTGTGGAATATTCCATGGTCGAAATGGTTGAAGAAGTCCGCACTCGGCAGCGGTTCGTCAGCAGTCGACACTTCAGATGAAGAGACCGTGCCTGCTGATGCTCGACCCGACGGCGCATGAGTTCGCCGCATTTCGCCGCAAGTTGTGTGCTCGCACCGGTAGGTGAGGGCCGTTTCGAGTGGTTCGTTCCCGAAGGCTGGCTGCAGGGGCGGGGCGCGTGGGGTGGCCTGGTCGTCGCCGCTCATGTGAACGCTGCGGAGTACGAGCAAGAGCGCAGCGACGCAGCGCGTCGAATTCGCAACGTGTCTGCACATCTTTTCGGACCGCTACCGCCTGGGAAGGCATCGGTCGTCACCACCTGTTTGCGGGCCGGATCCGCGATGACCACCTGGCAGGTGGCGATCACCGGCTCCGACGGGACCTTGGCCTCCCAGGCCATCGTCATCGCCGGTGGCCCACGACCGGTCGACGATCGTTGGGGCGTGGCCCGGATGCCCGAACTACCGTCGTGGGAGGGACTGCCATCGGCCCCAGTGCGTCCCCCGATCGGGCCGGAGTTCGGGGCGCATTTCGACTACCGACCGGTGACCGGCATTCCTGGTGCGCAAGGACAGCCCGAGGCCGCGGGCTGGCTACGACCCGAAGGCCGCTGGGCGAAGTGGACTGCCGGGACGACGTTGGGCATCGTCGACGCCTGGTGGCCGGCGAGTTACGTTGCGATGCCTGCGGTGCGACCGATGGGCACGGTGTCCTTCAGTGCACACCTGTTGGTGGATCCCACGACGTTGCGGACCGATGAGCCGCTCGCCTACGAGGCGTGGGTCTCGGCCTCCGACGACGGATTCACCAGTGAGACCCGCAGGTTGTGGTCACCGGACGGTCGCCTAGTCGTCGAGAACCACCAGGCGATAGTCGTCATCAAGTGAAGCGCCCCTAGTCGGTCGTTTCACTGCCCGGCTTATCGCCGCTCATCGTCTCGAACGCCGGAAGTCGCTCGGCAAGATCGAGTACGCGTTGGACGTAGTTCTCGGTTTCGGGGAAGGGCGGGATGCCGTCGTACTTGCGAACAGCCCCGTGTCCTGCGTTGTACGCCGCAAGAATGTTGTGAAGCGGAATCCCTGGAACGCGCGAAACCAGTTGGCGATTGAGACAGTTTAGTTCCGCTGCCGAATGGATCGCATCGACCGGATCCCACACATCGCGTTTGCCGTCGCCGTTCGCATCGATCCCGAACTGCTTCCAGGTGCTCGGCATAAACTGCGCGATACCTTCGGCGCCTGCGGGACTGACCGCATCGGTACGCCAGGAACTCTCAGTCGCAATCTGCGCTGCCAGCACACGCGATGGAACCGCCGGGCAACGCTCGGCGGCTTCGACGACGATGGCCTGGTATTGGGCGGGCACGGTAGGTGTCCCACCGAAGCGGCCGATGTCGCGCGCTTGTTGCAACCTGTCGCCGAGGCCCACATTCGTCACTATGACTGCGAGGACCACCACGGCGAGTGCGCCCACCACGAGCAGCCCGATGAACCAGAAGGTCACCGACCGCACTGCTCGGGAAGGGCGTGCGCGTGAACGCAGGGAAGCCATGGTCCCACCACGGTAACCCAGGAAAGGTCGGAGGCGTTTGTAGCCCGCGTACGCTGCTGGCATGTCGACCGGCGATGTGCCGCACGAGGGTGATCTCGACGCTCCCGCCCTCGAGGGTCTGTTCACCAAGGAACTGACTAGCGCCTTCGCCGCACTTGGGTGCTTCAACCTCGCGGTGTTCGGCGCAACCGGCGCGGGCAAGTCGACGTTAGTCAATGCCATTTTCGGCAAGGACGTCGCGGATACCGGCGTGGGGCAACCCGTCACGAAGGGCATCGAGTACCACCGGCGGGACGATGGCTTCCTAGGGATCTTCGACTCGGAGGGTTTCGAGACCGGATCGGCGGGGGATCAGATTCTCGATGGACTGCGCTCGGTGGTGCAGTCACGGCGCAGCGGGCCGATCGACCAACAGATCCATGCCGCGTGGTACGTCGTGCGCTGGTCGGACCGTCGATTCGAGGATGCGCAAGCCGCATTCGTGAAGGCCCTCGCCGAGATGGGCCTCCCGGTGATCGTCGTCATGACGCAGGTGCCGAGCAAGGATGGTGAAGTCCACCCGCATGCAAGGGAACTGGCGGACTACATCACCGGACTGCACTTGCCCATACGCGCAGGTGGTTCACCGGTCTTGACCAATGCGATGGCCGACGATTTCACGCATGCGCCGGCATTCGGCCTGGATCGATTGCTCGACGCCACGTACGACGTCGTCCCCGAAGCAGCCCAGGCTGCACTGACCGCCGCGCAGCGGTTGGACATGGAGCGCAAAAAAAAAGCCGTGAAGGCCATCATCAATCAGGCCGCAACCGTCGCTTCTGGAATCGGCGCAGTCCCGATTCCCTTCACTGACGCTGCCCTGCTTGTCCCGAACCAGGTCACGATGATCGCCCGAATCTCGGCGGCCTACGGTCTGCCACCCCAACGCTCTCGCGCTATGGCGATCGCCGGCTCCCTCGTGCTCACCGGTGGAGCGACCATGGCGGGGAGATACGCCGTGACCAATCTGCTGAAGTTCATTCCCGGCGGAGCTATCGCCGGGTCCGCGATTTCCGCCACGGTGGCCGGTTCCCTTACCCGCGCCGTTGGCATCGCCTGGGCGCGGGTGTGCGAATACGCGCTATCACTGCCCGCCGGTCAACAGGAGGCCTTCTGGAACAGTTCGGCCGTGGTCGACCGGTTCCGGGCCGGACTATCCAACAAGCGCTGAGTCCGGTCACGCGGGCGCGGTGTCCACCGATCGCGCCCGATCCGTGCAAGTCCCATGAGTAGAAGCAGCCTTGCTGTTAGCGTCGTGCGGGTGCGACGCCTGAGATGGATTGCCCTGGCAGCGATCGTCGGCCTGGTGGCCTGGTGGGGATGGCGTCGATTCACCGAAATGAACGCGCAGACCGACGCCCGGCCGTCGGCCATCCCGGAGACGTCGAGCCCTCCGATCACCGGTCAGCCCACTGAGCAGATCCCCTCGGCGCCGGTAGTCGAGTCGGCGCAAACCTCGGTTCGCAAGTCGACTCAGGCGAGCACGAAGAAGTCGAGCGGACAGAAGTCAGCGGACAAGCCAGCGAAGAAGACGAGCGGACAAAAGTCCGCGAAGAAGACGGCGAAGAAGACAACCAAGAAAGCCGCCAGCACCAAGGCGGCGAAGACGTCACAGGGGAAGTCGCAGGGGAAGTCGACCGACGACGGCGCTTCCTCACGGTGAATCGGCCCTGTTCGCATCCAGCGAAACCTGCGCGATCGCGCGTGCGTCCATATCGCCGTAGCCTGGTCTGAAGGAGGGGATATGCGCTCGCCACGAGAGTTGTTCGACTACCAGCGCGACGTCGATTCCATCGAGCGACCGTCGCTGCCCACCTTGGTGCACGCCTTCCAGGGCTTCGTCGACGCAGGAGCGGGAATCCGACTTGCCACCGCTCATCTGCGCGACGCCTGCGAGACCGAGCTCATCGCCACTTTCGATGCTGACGAGTTGATCGACTACCGCGCTCGGCGGCCTCGCATGACTTTCTCAAGCGACCACTTCACATCCGTGGATCACCCGCAGTTGACGGTCACTCGCGTAATCGACGTATCGGGCCGGGACTTCCTGCTAGTCGATGGTCCGGAACCGGACTACCAATGGAATCGCTTCCTTGCCGCGCTCGACTTGATCGTCGACGATTTCGAGTTGAGTCACGCAGTGGGTCTATCGGCGATTCCCTGGCCGAGCCCACACACTCGGCCGATCGGCATCACGGTGCACGGGAACGATCCACAGTTGATCGCCGGACGAAGCGCTGTTCTGGGCGATATCGACGTGCCCGGTCATATGGGTGCGCTGGTCGAGTTGCACCTCGGTCAGCGCGGGCTGTCGTCGGTCGGTGTCACCGCTCAGGTGCCGCACTACCTCGTGCAATTCGAATACCCGCGCTGCGCGATGGCCTTGATCGAGGGGCTCACCGATGTCACCGGACTGAAACTGTCCTCCGTTGGCTTGGAGGGTCGTGCAGTCAAGGCTGACGGGGAGGTGAGCGATCAACTCAGCGGGAACGAGGAGTTCGCCGCCGTGGTCAGCGCCCTGGAGCTCCAGTACGACCAGATGGTGGAAGCGCGAAGCGCGCTCACCAAGCCCAGTAGCGCACCGCAGGGTGTGGTTCCCAGCGGTGAGGAGATCGCCGCCCAGGTGGAGGAGTTCCTGGCCGGGCTTGAAACCGAGACGGATAAGGAAGACAAGTCGCGAACCGACGAACCGAACTGACCGGCGCGAACTACGCCGAGCAGGCGGTGGCGGGACCAGGCACTTCCGCGGTGAGCAGGTACGTGTCCACGATGTCATCGATGCACAGGTTCGTGTCGCCGTAGGCGGTGTGCCCATCGCCTCGGTAGGTGAGCAACGTGCTCGTCGGCAACTGCCGAGCCAGGGATTGCGACCAGACGTACGGCGTCGCTGGGTCGAAGGTCGTCCCGATGACGAGGATGGGGGCCGTGGTGCCGGACGACACCTCGGCCGGCGGCCGTGAAGCGTGGTCGAACCATTGACTGCAGGGCGCGTTGCCCCAGGACATCGCCGATCCCATCTCCGGCACGGCCACCCCGCGAGACCACTCGGCGGCAGCGGCCCGCAGGCCGGCTGCATCGGGGGGCGCCGGGTAGTCCCAGCATCCGATCGCGTAGAAGGCCGATGCGATGTTGCTGCTGTAGCGATTCGGGCCGACCTGATTGTTCGCCAGTTGCGCGAGGAGTTGCAGCGTCGTGCCATCGCCTGCCACGGCTTGACGGAGTCCGGTGCGTAGCGTGGGCCACAGATCCGTCGAGTACATGCTGAAGAAGAGGGCAGTAAGTGCCTCGGATTGCACCAGACGCCTGCTTCCGTCGGTACGCAGCGAGGAATCGTCGAGTTCTCGCAGTAGACCGTTGATCCGATCGAGCACGCCTTGGCCAGTGCGGGCTACGCAGTCCGATTTCCTGGCACAGTCGGCGGCGAAACGTTGCATGGCACGTTGGAAGCCGGCGGACTGATCCTTGGATACTTCCACGGCGTCCAGGCTCGGATCGACTCCACCGTCGAGCACCATGCGCCCCACGCGGTCGGGGAACTCTTGGGCATACAACGCGCCGAGCAAGGTGCCGTAGGAAAAGCCCAGCCAGTTCAAATCGTCAGCGCCGAGAGCGCTTCGGATGATGTCCATGTCGCGGACTGTGTCATCGGTGCCGACGAAACGAGCTAGTTCCCGGTCGCTCGACACACACCCCTGGGAAATCTGTGCGGCGCGTGACATCAGCCGCGCACGCTCTCGCGCAGTATCCGGTGTGGAGTCAGTGCGATACCAGCGAGTGGTTTGCCTACCGGTCATGCACTCGACCGGTGCCGATTCGCCCACGCCGCGGGGGTCGAAGCCGATGATGTCGTACGCGGCGCGCACATCCGCGTCGATGACCGCGCCGAGGTATTCGGCGAAGTCCAATCCACTGGCACCGGGTCCACCGGGGTTGACCACCAGACTCGCCGGCGAGGGGCCGCGGGCCGGCACCTTCAGCAGTGCCAGATCGATACTTCGTCCCGCTGGCCGCTGATAGTCCAGCGGGACCGTGACGCTCGCGCATTGGACCGCCGGCCCTCGACCGGGACAGCTCCGCCAGGTGATGCCTTGGTCGTAGAACCCCTGCAACCGGGGGTCGGCCGTCGAGTCGGCGCGATTGGACCCACTCGCGGAGCCTTCGACGATCGAGGAGATCGGTGCTCCCGGCACGGATGCCAGCGCCGCGGGCAAGGTCGCGGGCAAGGTCGTCACCGCAAGGGCTAGTGCCACCGACACCGCTACGGGTAGGGCTCGGGACGGGGGCATGCGACGACGGTACGTCACGTTCCCATGGACGGTACGTGCCGTGCCCATCGATCGAGGCTCGCGAGCGGGTCGGCGATGCCGGGCGGCGCCCTCGGCGACCCCATGGCAGGCTAGGAGGACCAGTCAGGAAGGGAAGTGGACTCGTGGCCCCAGGCCCCCCGACGACCGTCCGGTCCCCGGGTAGTTCGGTATTCACCTACCAGGACGCGGCGGTGTTGGCCGTGTCCGCGGTCGACGCACCCGACATCGTCACCTCGGAGCAGATCGACGAGTGGCTGAGCCCCGCGTACCAGGAGGCCGGGCTGCCCAGCGGCATGCTGGAGCAACTCGCCGGGATCCTCGAGCGGCGCTGGTGGCCCGAGGACGTGACGTTCGCCGACGCCGCGGCGATGGCCGGCGCTAAGGCGCTCGCGGAAGCCGGGGTCGATCCGGCCGATGTCGGGCTGCTGATCGACACATCGGTGTGTCGGGAACGCCTCGAACCGTCGGCCTCGGTCGATGTGCACCGCCAACTCGGTCTGTCTACCGCATGCGTGAACTTCGACCTCAGCAACGCCTGCCTGGGTTTCCTCAGCGGCATGCAGCTGGCCTCCACCATGATCGATTCTGGTCAGATCGACTACGCCTTGATCGTGGATGGAGAGGGCAGTCGACACACCCAGCAGGTGACCATCGAACGGTTGAATGCCGGCGGCGCCACCCGAGAGGACATCGTGGAGAACTTCGCCACGTTCACCCTCGGATCGGGCGGAGCCGCGATGGTCCTAGGTCGGGCGTCCTTGCACAGCGAGGGCCATCGTTTCGTGGGCGGAGTCTCGCGAGCGGCAACTGAATACAACCAGCTGTGTCTAGGAGATCTCGACGGAATGCGCACCGACAGTCGTGCCCTCCTGGATGCGGCCGTCGTCCTTGCACGCGACACGTGGAGCGACGCCGCTGCGCACTTCGATTGGCAGGACCTTTCGATGTACGTGATCCACCAGGTGTCCAAGATCCACACGGAGGCAATCGTCCGCAGCCTGGCCATCGATCCGACGCGTGTTCCGCAGACCTTCCCGCATCGCGGGAACATCGGACCGGCTTCGATTCCTTTCACCCTCGCCCTGAACTCCGAGGAGTTGACGCCCGGCGATCGGATCGCGTGCATGGGCATCGGCTCCGGCCTGAACTCGGCCGTCATCGAAATCGAGTGGTGACATCGGCGCGAACCGCGCCTGAATTTCCGGGGGTGGAGCCCGACTGGTCGCGCCTG
>JBMTHB010000025.1:0-10349 GCA_049435845.1 Candidatus Nanopelagicales bacterium
GGGGCGCCCGGGGACTCACTGAGGGAGAAGGTGGAAAGAGCACACGATGAGCGACGCGAAGCAGCAAGGATCCGGAACGGCCCTGCTGAGCAGACAAGAGGCCTCCCTCGGCGACGGATTGAGCGCCGCCGCTAGGAAACCCAAGAAGACCTGGTGGTCATGGGGCCTTCTGGTTCCGGTCCTGGCGTTCTTCATCCTGATGAACGTCATTCCCACCATCTGGATGCTCGGACTCAGCTTCTACAACTTCACGCTCACCTCGGCAGGTTCGCCCCGGTTCATCGGGATGGGCAACTACGACCAACTTGCCAACGACGGTCCGATCTGGCTCGCCATCGGGCGAACCTTCACCTTCATGCTTCTCGCGGTCGCCGTGCAGACCGTGCTCGGTGCCCTGGTGGGCTACCTGTTCTGGAAGAGCAACCGGATGCCTGGTCGTCGCCTGGCGCTGACTTTGCTGTTCACCCCGATGATCATCACGCCTTTGGCGTCCGGGTTGTTCTGGCGTCTGCTGCTGGACCCGGTGTTCGGTCTGATCAACTACGTCATGAGCGTCGTGGGTCTGGAGAAGATCCCGTTCGCGCAGGACCCGACCTGGGCGTTCCCCGCGGTCCTGTTCGTCGACACCTGGATGTGGACGCCCTTCATGGCTCTGATGACCCTGGCCGCGCTCGGTTCGGTGCCCAAGGCCGAGCTCGAAGCTGCTGACGTCGACAAGCTCTCCTTCTGGCAGAAGCTGATCCACGTGATCCTGCCGGCTGGCAAGTTCATCATCATCCTGGGCATCCTGCTTCGCACCATCGACGTCTTCAAGACGATGGACCTGATCTACCTGATGACCAACGGCGGTCCGGGAGACAGAACGGAGCTCATCGCCGTCGCCTTGTACAGACTCGCATTCCGAAGTTTCAATCTGGGCTATTCGTCGGCGTTAGCGGTGCTGCTGTTGTTGATCGCCATCGCATTGACATCCATCTACTTGTTCGTGCTGAATCTGCGCTCGCGGAGGGAGGCTGAGAACTCATGACAAGTCCCATCCATGACTCGCCAATCGATGTCGGAGAGATCACCGGACCGCCCACCCAGCGGGACGACCGCGAGCGTCGGTGGACCGGTGCTGGCGTCCTTGCCTGGGTAGTCGCTCTGATCTTCTTCTCGCCGATCCTGTGGATCATCATGTCGGCCTTCAAGACGAGTTCGGAAATCCTCGCTAGCCCACCGAAGTTCTTCTTCGTCCCGACGTTGGACAACTTCGCATTCATGTTGTCCCAGCCGAACGTGCCGCTGTACTTCTTCAACAGCATCGTGCTGTCGATCGGGTCGGTGGCGATCGCTATCGCGGTGTCCTACCTGGCGGCCTATTCATTCTCACGCTTCAAGCCGGCAGGCACCGACTTCCTGATGTTCCTACTGCTGTCCACACGTTTCGTACCGGCAGCGGCTTTCGTCATCCCGTTCTTCCAACTGTTCGGCATCCTGAACTTCAAGAACACCTACGTAGGACTGATCATCTTCTACGTGATGTTCAGCGTTCCGTTCTCGGTGTGGATCCTGAAGGGCTTCATCGACGGCGTATCGCCACGGTTCGACGAAACCGGATTGGTCAACGGCGCATCCCGCGCCCATGTGATCTTCCGGGTGGTGCTGCCCCAGGTGAAGCCGGGCCTAGTCGCGGCGTTCGTGTTCAACATCATCTTCGTGTGGAACGAGTTCCTGTTCAACTTCCAGTTGGGCGGCAAGGAGACCCACACCATCCCGGTGGCACTGTTCACCAGCTTGTACGACGGTGGCGCCACCAACTGGCCGTACGTCGCCACCCTAGGCACCGCCTACGTCCTGCCGCTGGCTGTCTTGATCTACTTCTTCCAGAAGTACCTACTGGTGGGCATGACGTTCGGCACCGTGCGAGGTGAGGTCTGATGTCGCACAGCGAAGTCACCAGCGAGGCCAAGTCCGCAGCGGTAGTCGAGGGCAAGCGGAAAGTCGCCTTCGCTACGCATGCCCAGAATTGGGTGATGGGTCTGCTCGTCGTCGCGCTCCTGCTTGTCGCACAGCCCTTCACCATCGACATCTTCGGAATCGGTGTCTACGTTCTGGCCGCGGCTGTCTTCCTGCAGATCGCGGTGAGTAACGTCGCGCCTACGGCAGGGGTGCGCAAGACCATCACCAAGTCGTTGATCATCCTGGCGATCATCGCGGCGCTGTTCGCGATCTCCATCTGGGTGACCCCGATACTCGTGGAAATGGGCAGGTGACCGTGACCGACGTGGCTTCCACCACACCTGAGGTAGTGCTCGCCCTCGAGGGCGTGACCCGCGCGTACGGCAAGAACGCTGTCCTGAAGGGCGCGTCCATGACCGTGCGCGCCGGCGACTTCTACGTCGTCACCGGGCCGCCGAGCTCGGGCAAGTCCGTGCTGCTGCGAATCGTGCTGGGCCTGGAGACGCCGGGTTCGGGACGTGTGTTGGTACACGGCAACGACGTCACCGACGCCGGACCACAACGTCGCAACATCGGCTACGTGCCACAGTCCTTCGCACTCTTCCCGAACAAGTCGGTGCGAGACAACATCACCTACCCGATGCGACTCGACAAGGCGGACAAGGCCTCGATCCAAGAAGCGCTCGACCGGGTGTGCGATCTGCTGGCCATCGGAGACCTGCTCGACAAGCGGCCCGATCAGCTCAGTGGCGGGCAGAAGCAGCGTGTCGCGATCGCCCGTGGCCTGGCCAAGCAGACGGACTTCTTCGTGCTGGACGATCCACTGGTCGGCTTGGACTTCAAGCTCCGCGAGCGTCTGATCGACGATCTGAAGCGCACCCGCTCCGCCCTGGGCGTGACGTTCCTGTACTCGACTTCGGACACCCTGGAGTCCTTGCTCCTCGCCAGTCGGGTCGGAGTCCTGTCGGACGGTCGAGTGGTAGAGGAAGGCGATCTCGCAGACGTCTACGACAACCCCCAGGCCGTCGATTCCATGCGCAGCCTCGGCTTCCCCGAGACCAACGTGATCGAAGGATCCGCGCGCTCGGGACGTTGCACATCGATCCTCGGTGAGTTCGACATCTCGGACTCGAGCGTCGAGGGCGACGTCCTCATCGGCCTACGCCCAGAACACGTGTCGATTGGAGACTCCTCTTCGGGTCTGTCGGCAGCCGCGGACGTGCTCTTCACCGAGGACGTCGGCGGCTCGGAGATCGTCTACCTGCGCGTCGGTGGATCCGGCATCACCACCGTGCTGGGATCGGACAGTCCGATCCTGGCCACCCTCGGTTCCGGGACGACGCAGGTGAGTGTCGAGCCGGAGTCCTTGGTCGTGTTCCACCCGCAGTCCCTCACCCGCCTCGCCCAGGGAGTTCGACGTGGCTGACGTACGGATCGAATCTGTTTCCAAGTACTTCGGGGACTTCGCTGCGGTACGTGAGGTCTCCACGACTTTCGCCGAGGGCACCGTCACAGTGTTGCTGGGACCCTCCGGCTGCGGAAAGACCACGCTGATGCGGATGATCGTCGGCTTGGAGAAGCCCACCACCGGCCGGATTTATTTCGGTGACGAGGACGTCACGAATGTGCCGACCAAGAAGCGCAAGATCGGCATGGTGTTCCAGTATCCGGTCATCTATCGAGGCACGAGCGTTGCCCGCAACCTCGAACTACCCCTGATCGCGGCGAAGATGGACGCCGGCGCGCGGAAGAAGCGCATGAGCGACATCGCCGAGATCATGGGCATCAGTGACCTGATGGACACAAGCGTGGATCGTCTCGACAATGCCGGTCGCCAGAAGGTCGCTGTCGCGCGCGAGGTTGCTCGTCAGCCGGAGGTTCTGCTCTTCGACGAACCGATCACCAACGTCGACCTGACCTCCAAGTTGGAGCTGAAGCGCGCTCTCAAGCAACTGTTCACCGAGCTGCAGCAGACGATCATCTACGTGACGCACGATCAGACCGAGGCAATGAGCCTCGCGGACAACATCGCGCTGATGAATAACGGACGCATCGTCCAGTTCGCGCCTCCGCGCGTGATCTACGACAACCCGGACGATGTTTTCGCAGGATGGTTCCTCGGTAGCCCCGGAATGAACTTCCTGCAGAACTGCTTCGTGGTCGAAGGAACCCGATTGGTCAGCCCGGTGCTGGCTGAAGATCTCCCGGTCACCACACAAGCGCAGCATGCAGTGACCCTGGCCATTCGTCCGGAGAAGGTCCATGCATCACTGACGCAGCAACCCGGGTTCGTTCAGGCCACCATCGCAAACAAGGCCATCACCATCGGCGGCCGTGTCCTGATGGAACTTGCGATCCAGGATGTGCAGTTCAAGGCTGTGGTGGAACACGAGGTCGGCAAAGATGCGGCCAGCACCATCTGGGTGAAGTTCCCTAGAGAGAACGTCCACCTCTTCGACGCCAAGGACCGAGTATTGGACGTCGGCCTTCGATCCGGGGTCTGAGCTGCAGCCTGACCTGTCGACCGTGGGAGCACCGTGGTTCGGTTCGAACGTCAAGATGGCGCTCGATCGGACTTCCACTTCTGAGCTTGTGGCCTGCGCCCGGACCTTCACAGCGAAGGGTCCGCGCGCTCTCGTCGTCTCCGCACCCTTCCTGGCAGAGTCGGTTGCAGCGGCGCGCGGGTCCGGCCTGTGGATCGGAGCTCAGGGCTGTTCCACCGAACTGCGAGGCGCATTCACCGGTCAAGTCAGCGCTTTGGATATCGCTGCAGTCGGTTGCGACTTCGTTATGGTCGGCCATGCCGAGCGCGTTGCAGCGGGAGAGACCCTCGAGGATCTCGCCGCGCAGGTGCGGAACACCCGTCATGCGGGGATGTCTGTGCTGCTGTGCGTAGGTGAGCCGGTCCAACGCAAGGATCCTGGGGACGTATCGGATCTCGACGAGCAATTCACTCGTGCGATGAGTGGAGTCGTGCACGAAGGCGACGTCCTGGCGTACGAACCCCATTGGGCGATCGGCGAGCGGGGTCGCGAACCCGATGTCAACTATGTTGCCACCCGGCTGCATGGATTTAAGGAGCGCATAGGGTCGGATGGCGTAGTCGTCTACGGCGGCAGCGTCAACCCCCGCAATGCCGGGGAACTGTCGAGGTTGTGCGATGGAGTCTTCGTCGGTAGGTCGGCATGGACGCCGGAGGGCTGGCGGTCCATCGAGCAGGCCTTGGCAGGTCACGGGCACGAGCGCATATGAATGGAGACAACGTGAAGCAGTGGACGCTGCAAATCGGATGCGATGAAGCCGGATACCCGCTGAAGGAGTATCTGATGAAGCGACTGGCCGATGACCCGCGCGTAGCTGCGCTCGCGGATCGCGGAGTGCCATCCGCCCAGGATCCGCTGGCTTACCCGGAGATCGGCCTCGAGGTCGCAGAAGGTGTGGCCCGCGGTGATTCCGACCGAGCGATCCTGGTCTGCGGCACCGGTATCGGAATGGCGATATCGGCGAACAAAGTGCATGGCGTACGTGCTACCACCGCCCACGACATCTACTCAGTCGAGAGATCGGTGCTGAGCAACAACTGTCAGGTACTGGCGCTCGGAGCGCGAGTTGTCGCCCCCGAGTTGGCGTGGACCCTGGTGGACCGCTGGCTCGACCTGCAGTTCGATGAGACCTCGCAGTCGGCGAGCAAGGTCCAGATCATCAGCGATTACGACGAGAACAGGAGTTGACGGACATGGGTGCGGATTTGAGTGGGCTGCGTGCCTGCATGCTGGCAGCCGAGGGCGTCGAGGACCTCGAGTACTACGTCACTTTGATGCGACTGCAGGAGGAGGGTGTCCAGGTGGACACCGTCGCCCTCTCCATGGACCAGTTCGCCGGCAAGAACGGACTCATCGTCGTGCCCGATGCAACTATCGATCAGGTTGCCGACGTCGCCTACGACGTCGTAGTGCTGCCGGGAGGGTGGGCACCGGACAAGCTCCGGCGCTCGAAGGCGGTGCTCGAATTGATCCGCAACCGGTATGAGCAAGGAGCGGTCGTCGCGGCGATCTGCCACGGCCCGTGGCTGTTGGTCTCAGCCGGTCTGGTCGAAGGCCGGAAGGCGACCGGGTCGCTGGGTATCAAGGACGATCTGGAGAACGCCGGAGCGATCTGGGTCGACGAGAGCGCATTCGTGGACGGCCAACTCGTGTGGGGCCGGGTCGTTGCGGACATCCCGAACTTCTGCAAGGCACTCGTGACGCGCCTGCGGGAATACGTGTCCTGAGGACGATCGGCGCAGTGCTGCCGGACGTAGTCTCAGTCGCGCAGGTTGGCTACGAAACCTGCGACCGTCTCCAAGATGATGGCCAGCGAAGTCGCGCCCGCGTCCTGGTGACCCATCGCTCGGTCGCCGAGTCGGGACGCGCGTCCCTTCTGCGGAACCAGATCTTTGGTCGCCTCAGCGGCTTCGTGTGCGGTTCGAGCCGCACTGGCCAGTGCATCGGAAAGCGGCGACCCCTCGCTGGAGCGCAGCGCCTCGATCGCCGGGTGGAAGGAGTCCAGCAAGGTCTTGTCACCCAGTTGCGCCCCACCGAGTTGTTGGATCGCATCGAACATGGCCTGGTATACGCCGACCCAGTCCGAGACTGAATTGAGCGCTTCCTTGCCGGCGGATGCTTGAGCCGCGGCGGCGAAGGCAACTTCGTACAGCGGTCCGATGGTGGCGCCGACCTCGATGGCGTAGGCATCGGAGGCAGCCTGGAAGGCATCTTGCACCGACGGGCTGTCCGGTAGATCGTCCATGGCTCGACGCACGGCCCGCATGCCGATCGTCATGCTCACGCCGTGGTCGCCGTCGCCGACTGCTCCGTCCAGGTCACAGAGGTAGTCCTTGTTGGACTCGATGTCGATCGCGACCTGCTCGAGGAGGAGGCGGATCTCATTTCCATTCAGGTTCGGCATCGCTGTCTCCTCACGGCTTCTTGTACATGCAGGTATCGACCGGGGTATTGAGGAGCCGGTCCATCTCCTCGTCGAGGCGTACCAGGCTGATCGAAGCGCCGGCCATCTCCAAAGCGGTGACCATCTCGCCCACGTGCTTGTGCTTGATCCGAAGACCGTTGCGGTCGCAGATCTCCTTGGCCTTGCGGTACACGACGTACAACTCCTCCGCCGGGGTACCCCCGAGGCCGTTGACAGACAAAGCGACATCCGAGCCGGTGTAGTCGAGGTCGCCGAGGATCATCTCGAACATCGTTTCCACGACCTCGTCGATCGGGGTGACCTTCTGGCGCTTGATGCCGGGCTCGCCGTGGATGCCCAGACCCAGCTCCATCTCGTCGTCGCCGATGGCGAACGTCGGTCGACCATTGGCGGGCACCGTGCACGAGGTCAGGCCGACGCCGACCGTCCGGGTATTGGCATTAGCGCGGGTGGCTAGCTCGAATACCTCGTCGAGGGAGGCAAGTTCCTCGGCCTTGGCCCCAGCGATACGGAAGACCCAGAACAGCCCTCCGATGCCGCGGCGCTTGTGGGCCTCCTCGCGCGGGGCCGAAGCGACGTCGTCGTTGAGCACGACCGTCCGAACGTCATGGCCGAGTTCACGGCATTGGTCCTGGGCCTTGTCGAAGTTCAAGCAGTCCCCGGCGTAGTTGCCGTACAGGTAGAGCGCACCGGCACCGGAGTCGGCAGCCACGGTCGCTTCGACGACCGGTCGCGCAGGAGGCGAGGCGAAGATATTGCCGAAGGCAGCCGCATCGGCCATGCCCTTGCCCACGTAGCCGGCGAAGGCGGGCAGATGGCCACTACCACCACCAACCACGATCGCGACCTTGCCGGCGATCGGACTGTTCACCCGGGTGATCGAGCGGCGCCCCACTCGCTTGACGATGTCGTCGTTGGCTTCCAGGAAACCGTCGACCATTTCCTCGACCACGTCGAATGGGTCGTTAATCAGCTTCTTCACGGGAACTCCTGATCATGCGGGGAATTTGCCGATGAGCGTTGGCGGATCGGAGTGTATCGTGCTCAGGGTTGGTCGGCATCGGAAAATTTCCAACCCGACGTCGGTCTCCCAACCCCACAGATGACGAGGATCCCGAGATGATGCAAGCGAGTTCTGGTAGGCGAGCAGTCGTCGCTTCGATGGTGGCGGTTGCAACCCTGGTGATGGCCGGATGCTCGTCCGCCCAGGCGATCCAGCCAGGCGGCGACCCCGGCTGGTCCGACGGCGATCAGGTGATCTCCGATGTGTCCGATGCTGGTTTCGACTGCTCCTTCGAGAAGAGCGATGAGCTGAGTCAGGTCATCACCCAGAATCCCTGGACCGAGGAGGATCTCGGGGGCACGCTCGTGCTGTGCAACGGATTCCAGGTGTTCCTCGTCGGTGAGATCGATTCCTATCTCGATTCGTTGAAGAGCGATTGCGCGGCCGTCACCGAGGAGGAACTGTCCTCCGATGCGATGCAGCGGGTGGTCGTAGTGGGGAGCAATTTCGTCATCTCCGGTACTGGTGAGGACCAGGCCTATCCGGAAGATTTCGGTCCAGAGACGTTCGCATCAGCGTTTGGCGCAACTGAGCGGACTCTCGGATCCATCTACGAGCAAATCTGCCCGGATCTATCACAAACCTAGAGACGCGCGCCTATCATCGAGCGTCGTATAGCTGGCGTCGTCGCTAGCGTCCGTTCGTTCGTGAAGGAGTTTCCGGCATGCCTCGCATAGCAAGCGTCGGCGTTCACATCATCGACGTCCTCGGTCGCCCGGTGTCGGAGATACCTCCGGGACAGAACATCGCCCTGATCGATGAGATCCGCGTGACCGTCGCGGGTACCGCAGGCGGCACTGCCGTTGATCTGGCGAAGCTCGGGGCTGATGTCGCCAGTATCGGAGCCACGGGCGACGATGAACTGGGCAACGTGATGCGCGGAATTTTGGATCGTTACGGCATCGATAGTTCTGGCATGCGGGTGCGACCGGGGGTTCCAACGTCGGCGACGATGCTCCCGATCAGACCGAACGGGGAGCGCCCCGCCCTCCATGTGATGGGCGCTAATGCCGTTTTCTCGGTAGACGATGTGGACCTGGAATCCCTGTCGTCTTTCGATGTCGTGCATGTGGGCGGCACGTTCCTCATGCCCACCTTCGACGGCCCTCAGGCAGCGGAAGTGCTCGCCGCCGCGAAGGCCGGGGGCGCCATCACCACCATGGATGTGCTCGGTGTGCAGAAGGAGGGCATGGTCGAAATCCTGCGACCGTGCCTTCCCTATCTTGATTTCTTCATGCCCAACATCGAAGAGGCGGAGATGGTCGCCGGCCTGTCCGACAGAGCCGAATTGGCGAACTTCTATCTGGACATGGGAGCCGGCACGGTCATCTTGAAGATGGGTGATCAGGGAGCCAGCATCAATCGACGCGGAGAAGCCGAACTTCGTGTTCCTGCCTACCGGGGCGACGTCGTCGACACCACAGGTTGCGGCGACGCTTTCGACGCTGGCTTGATGCTCACGACTGCGATGGGTTGGGATCTCGAGCGAGCCGCACGTTTCGGAGCGGCATGCGGAAGTCTGGTAGCGACCGGCTTGGGCTCCGATGCCGGGATCGTCGACTTCGATTCGACGGTCGACTTCATGGAGTCAACTGAGACGATCCCGATCAGGTGACCTGATCAATCGAGGGGGAAGTGCACCCCGGTGAGTTCCTCGCTGACGTCCCACAATTCCCTGGCTTGAGCGAGATCTTGCGCAGCCGACGATCTGCCCACGAGTCGGGGGTGCCCCTTGATCTCACCGCGCCCGCCGGGACCCACATAGGAGTTGCCGGCGAGCCCGGGAACGGTGGCGGCAAACAGGATGGGCAAGGACCCCATCTGAGGCGACTGCGCGATGACCTTGTTCGCGAGGGCGGTCAATTTCCCCTCGAGTCGAGCGCCGCGCATCGCTGGACCCACACCCTGGAGGTTCGTCGCCGCGAAGCCTGGGTGAGCGGCTACGGCTGTCACTGTGAGATCGTTGGCTTCGAAGCGTCTTTGCAATTCGGTGGTGAACAGCAGATTGGCAAGTTTGCTTTGTCCGTAGGCACCCCATTGGCTGTACTTCTTCTCGCCCATCAGATCCTCGAAATTGATGCGCCGAGCCATGCGATGCGCGCCCGAAGCGACATTCACCACTCGGGAATGCGGGATTGCGACCAAAGCGGGAAGCAGCAGGCCGGTGAGTGCAAAGTGCCCGAGGTGGTTCGTGGCGAACTGCAGTTCATGTCCATCGGCACTCTCTCGTCGGGGGATGGCCATGATGCCGGCGTTGTTGATCAGCAGGTCGAGACCGCCTGCGTGGTCTGACGACCACGAGTCCGAGAAGGCTCGCACGGATGCGAGTGACCCAAGATCCAATCGCCGAACCTCGACAGCCCCGCGCACCGGGCCC
>JBMTHB010000026.1:0-10286 GCA_049435845.1 Candidatus Nanopelagicales bacterium
GTGATTCCCAGGACGGTCCGGGCGAGGACCTGCGCGGAATGCGGCTCGCGGTTCGTGATGACCAGGGTCGTCCTTTGAGCATCGTTGAGATCCGCGACCAACTCGTCACGTTCATCGTGGCCGGACACGAGACCGTAGCGAGCGCCCTCGGTTGGGCGTGGGGACTGATCGCCACACACCCTGAGGTGGGGGATCGGGTAGCGCAGGAGGCCGACCTGGTGGCGCCCGGTCGGGCGGTCGTGTTCGCGGACTATCGCGATCTGGTCTATACCCGTGCGGTGATCGATGAGACCTTGCGGTTGTATCCACCAGCGTGGCTCATCACCCGCTCGGCCCTCGACGGTGATGTCATCGATGGAGTCGAGATTCCAGCGGGCTCACTTGTGATCACGAGTCCGTGGCTGGTGCATAGGCACCCGGCCCTGTGGCCGCAACCGGAGGAATTCCGC
The DNA here is from genome assembly GCA_049435845.1 of Candidatus Nanopelagicales bacterium. Taxonomy (GTDB): domain Bacteria; phylum Actinomycetota; class Actinomycetes; order S36-B12; family S36-B12; genus S36-B12. The sequence continues at coordinate 450 of JBMTHB010000026.1, forward strand.
CCGGAGAGATTCCTCGGCGAGGTTGACAGATTCGCCCATATTCCTTTCGGCGCTGGTCCACGTTTGTGCATCGGTCGGGATTTCTCCTACGTTGAAGCGGTACTGATGGTTGCCGAACTCGCCCGTCGATTCACCGTACGCATGCCCCCAGGCGCGGAGCTACCCGAAGGGGAGCCACTTGTCACGATTCGTCCTCGTGGCGGCATGCCGTTGCTCGTCGAACGCCGTACAGCTAGCTGATGAGGTGCACCACCGAATCGTGGAGCACGGCGTTCGTCGTGAGCGCGGAGAACTCCGCGTGCGGGTCGTGCCAAGGCAACGGTGCTCCGGAGAATGTGGTGATCATTCCTCCGGCAGCTTCGATGATCGGCACCAGCGCGGCAACGTCATGGATCTTCAACAACGGCTCTGCTGCGATATCGACCGCTCCTTCCGCAACCATCAGGTGCGACCAGAAGTCACCGTAGGCACGTTGACGCCAGGTGCTCGTCAGAAGTCGGTCCAATGCATCGGTCGGCCAGCCGACCGGATCGGAGAAGCTGAAGGACGCATCTTGGAGCGCGGTCACCTTGCTCACCCGTAGCGGGGAGGGCTCCGAACTTGAGCCCGGTGCGCTCGCGAAGGCACCCGTCGTAGCCCCAGCCCACCAACGACGCCCTAACGCGGGAGCGGATACCACGCCGACGGATATTGCGTCGCCGTCGCGTAGCGCGATGAGGGTGGCCCAGACCGGCACTCCGCGAACGAAGTTCTTGGTGCCGTCGATGGGATCGATGATCCACTGACGTTCGCCCTCACTGCTGCCGAATTCCTCGCCATGCACCGCATCGTGGGGTCGTCGCTCTTCGAGAGCCTCCCTGATGGCAAGCTCCACAGCACGATCGGCGTCGCTGACCGGTGTCATGTCGGGTTTGGTTTCGACGATGAGATCCGTCGATCGGAATCGGTCCATCGTGATGGCATCAGCGGCGTCGGCTAGCTGCAGTGCCAAGGCGAGGTCCTCGTTCCGGATATCCATGGTGGCGAATCTAGAGCAGTCGCTACCGCGACGGTGTTGCACGCTGACCTAGGCTCGAACCGTGGGCTCACCGCTGGACACGATCTTCGGTCTACCGACCCATGTCTTGATCGTGCACGCCACCGTGGTCTTCCTGCCTTTGGCGGTGCTGGGAGCCGTCGTAATCGTGGTCAAGCGAAACCTGATCCATCGACTCGGTGCGCTTACGGTGATCATCGCTGCCATCGGTGCCGGCGCCGCATGGGTGAGCCGTGGTTCCGGCGAGCAGTTGGCATCACGGGTCGGCTTCCCCGAGCCGCACGTCGAATACGGCGACGCCCTGCCGCTGCATGCGACCGCGTTCTTCGTCGTCGTCCTTGTCTACTGGCTAGTAGCGCGGGGGATCCCCGGCAACCGCTCTCGACCTTGGTGGGTCATGGTCATCCGCGTCGTCGTGATCATCGGAGGCGTGGGGTTGCTGTGGTCGACGATCATCACCGGCCACTCGGGTGCGGAAGCGACGTGGGGAGCGATCATCGAGAACACCCGACCCGGGCAGATTCCGGCTCAGTAGTCGGTCTGATTGCGGCTGCGCAGGAGTCGGCGCAGCGACGCCAAGCGTTCCGGCACGATCGTCGGATCGGAGTCGAGCGCGCAATGTGGTTCATCATGGGAACAGCCTCGCGGACAGGCTTCGGCGGCCGCCTCTATGTCGGAGAACGCATGAACCACCCGGTCGGCATCCACATGGGCGAGGCCGAAGGACCGGATACCAGGGGTATCGATGATGATGCCGCCTCCGGGCAGCGGCAGGGCGATCACATTCGTGGACGTATGTCGACCCTTACCGGTAACGGCATTGACGCCCCCGGTGGCGCGTTCGGCGGTAGGAACGAGGGAATTGACCAAAGTCGATTTCCCGACCCCGGAATGTCCGATGAGCACCGTGGCGTGATCGGCGACGGCTGCCCGGATGTCGGCAGAGACCGCCTTGCTGTGCACCTCGTGGATGGGTATGTCGAGCGGGCCGTACAACTCCACGAGTTGAACCGGCGGTGCGATATCCGTCTTGGTGATGATCAGCATGGGAGAGACTCCGGCATCGAATGCCGCGACCATCGCTCGATCGATCAGGCCCGGTCGGGGATCGGGGTCGGCAGAGGCAACGACGATCGCCAACTGATCCGCATTGGCGACGATGACCCGTTCCACCGGATCGGCGTCGTCCGCTGTCCGACGAAGGGTCGTGGTCCGCGGATAGCGCCCGACGATTCGCGCGAAGTCCTCTCGGTTCCCGCGGTCGAGCCCGGTGGCTTGCGATAGGCCGATCACGTCCACTTCGTCGCCAACCACTATGCCTTTACGACCTAGTTCACGGGCCTTGACCGCGTAGTGCTGGGACCCATCGGGAGTGATCAGCGTGAAGCGTCCGCGGTCGACCGTTGTGACGGTGGCTGACGTCGCGTCCTGGAACGCAGGACGCTCCTTCGTGCGGCGCCTGCTCTTGGATCGACCCGGGCGGATCCGAACGTCGTCTTCGTCGAGTCGTGAATGCTTGGTCACGGAAACTGCCTTAGGTGCCGAGCACGATCGAGGTCCACAGGTCGGCGAAATCGGGCAAGGTCTTGGCGGTCGTCTCGATGTTCTCGACGAGTACCCCGGGCACCCTCAGCCCGATGATCGCTCCTGTGGTGGCCATCCGATGGTCGTCGTAGGAGTGGAAGTGGCCGCCGCTCATCGTCGAGGGCGCGATGACCAGCCCGTCCTCGGTCTGTCGGATCGCACCTCCCAGGGCGGTGATCTCACGCTCGAGGGCCGCAAGGCGATCGGTCTCGTGACCGCGCAGGTGCGCGATGCCACGGAGTGTGCTGGAACCGGACGCGAATGCGCAGATCGCGGTCATGGTGGGTGCCGTCTCTCCGATGTCCGCAAGATCCACATCGACGGGGTCGATCTCGTCGGGACCGGTGAGGAGCAGACGTTCGCGGGTGTTCTCGATCGCGGCGCCGAACGCGCGCAGGAGGTCCAGCACGGTCGCTGTCGGCTGGAGTGAGTCCAGGGGCCAGTCCTCGACCAGGACGCGTCCTCCGGTGACCATGGCGGCTGCGATGAACGGCAGTGCGTTCGAGACGTCGGGCTCGCTCCGCCAGTCATAGGCCCGGACGTCCTGGGGGTCGACATGCCAGGTCGAGCGCTGGTAGTCACCGACAGGGGGATCGTCGACAGCCGTCACCTTGACACCATGGCGAGCGAGCATTCGGATAGTCATGTCGATATGCGGCGTGCTCGGCACGCTCTGCCCGACATGGTGGATCGTGGCGCCGGCCTCGATAGGGGGAGCTGATAGCAGTAGAGCACTGACGAACTGACTCGAGCGGGAGGCATCCACCACGACTTCGCCTCCCGGGACATGTCCGTGGCCTCGAACGAGGAAAGGAAGCCTTCCTTTCCCTGCGTCGTCAACTTCGATTCCGATGTCGCGCATCGCCTCGATCAACGTAGCCATCGGTCGACGGCGTGCAGCGATATCGCCATCGAACATGACAGCACCTTGGCTCAGTCCCGCGACGGGAGGCAGGAACCGCATGACCGTTCCGGCAAGACCGACATCGATGACGGTGCCGTCGCCTGCTTCGAGGAAATGAGGGGTGACCTCGAGATCCATGGCGGTCACGGACGAGGAGCGCTGCTCGATTCCTACGCCCAGTGTCTGCAGGGCCATCGACATCAACTCGGTGTCGCGCGACCGGAGTGCGATGTGGATCGTGCTCGGCCCATCGCTCAATGCCGCCAGGATCAGTGCGCGGTTGGTGAGTGATTTCGATCCGGGAATGGACAATCGTGCATCGATGGCGTGGCTGCTGTGCGGTGCGGGCCACCACGATTCAGACGACACTGCATCAGGGTAGTCCGGCACAATGATCCAATGTGTGGACGGTACGCAGCAGCACGAGATGCTGCCGACCTGGCGATCTGGTGTGAAGCCGAGCGTCTTCCTGCTACCGACTTGCGGCCTCGCTATAACGTCGCCCCCACTTCCGAGGCCTACCTTGTCGTGGACGAGGAAGGCACACGAAGCATCGACATCGCGAAGTGGGGATTGATTCCATCGTGGTCGCGAGATGCCGGTCATGCGAGCCGAATGATCAATGCTCGCAGCGAAACCGTTGCAGTCAAGCCTGCCTACCGATCGGCATTCAAGAGACGTCGATGCCTGGTCCCCGTGGACGGGTACTACGAATGGCAGGCGAATGGCACTGCTGCGCGAACGCCCAAGCAACCCTTCTACATCCACGAGCGAAACGGGGATCCATTGGCGCTTGCCGGACTTTTCGAGGATTGGGCCGGCCCCGACGGACCGGTGCGGACCTTCTCCGTGCTCACCCAGGATGCCTCGGGTTGGTTGCAGCGCATCCATGATCGGATGCCGGTCATCATCGAGCGGGAATCCTGGAGCACGTGGCTCGACGGTCCACTCACCGATGAGGCGTTCGCGTCGATCGTCGAAGGTTCGCGCGATGACGCTCCCCATCTGCTAGAGGCTCATCCTGTGTCGACGCGAGTCAACAAGGCTGGAAACGAAGGCGCGGACCTGATCGAGCCGATCGGCCCGGCGCTCAACGTAGGCTGACGTGCGATGACCGAGATTTCGATGGACGCGCCCGTGGACATGTCCGGTGACATGCCTAGGGAGGCTGCTACCGAGCTCGGACCGCAACAACTTGCCGACATCTTCGAAACCGACGCCCTGCCCTACCTGGATCAGCTGTACGGAACCGCGTTGCGAATGACGCGCAATGTCTCTGATGCCGAGGATCTCGTCCAGGAAACGTTCGCTAAAGCATTCGCCGCCTTCGGTTCGTATCGACAGGGAACGAATCTGCGAGCGTGGCTGTTCCGGATTCTCCGCAACACCTACATCAATTCCTACCGGAAGGCGCAGCGTGCCCCGATGTCCCATCCGACGGACGAGCTCACCGACAGCCAACTACTCGACATCGAGACCCGAGTCGCCGGTGGCGCGCGCTCTGCGGAGATCGAGGCGCTTGAACGCCTCGGAGACGAGGATGTCCGCCAGGCTTTGGCGGCGTTGCCGGAGGATTTCCGAACGGCTGTGTTGCTCGCCGATGTCGAGGGGTTCAGCTACAAGGAGATTGCGGAGATCATGGACACCCCGGTGGGGACGGTGATGTCCCGCGTGCATCGTGGAAGAAAAGGACTCCAGGGATTGTTAACCGAGTATGCACAGCAGCGCGGCATAGCACCGTCGGGAGGTGAGTAGGGATGAGTTGCGGACGGCCTCATGAGACCCCGTGTTCCCAGATCCTGGCTTCGCTCAGCGCGTACATCGACGGCGAAGTCGAAGCCCAGGAGTATCGACTCATCGCCATCCACATCACCGAATGTGCCCCGTGCGAACAGCAGGTGAGAGTCCAGCGCACGGTGAAGGCACTCGTCATCAGGGCATCCGATACCGCGTCGGCGCCAGCCTCCTTGCACACCCGAATCCGAACACATGTGTCGATGTCCATCGTCTCTGACCATGAGGATCCGAAGCAGTAGGCTCCGCGTCCATGGCTACTGCTGCGGTCATCACGGTCCACGCCGAGATGGTGGCATCTGTATTCAGCGTCGCCGTAGTAGCCGGAGACTCGATCGCCGCTGGTAGCACCTTGGTCATCTTGGAGTCCATGAAGATGGAGATCCCGGTATTGGCGGAAACCCCAGGGACCGTCGTGGAGGTCCTCGTGAGTGTCGGTGATGTGGTGCAAGAGGGCGACGCTCTGGTGTCGCTGGCCCCGTAACGAGCGCGCGGACCGTCAACGTGGATCGAGACGTAGTGGATCGCGACATAGTCGGCCGGACCGGGACTGCCGAATCGATCGTCACCGACCAGGACACCGCGCTGGCGCTGGGTAGTGGTGATGTGCCGGTGTTGGGCACGCCGCGTCTGATCGCCTGGGTGGAAGAAGCCACCTGCCGTGCCCTGGAGGGTGCTGTCGCGCCAAATGAGACAACCGTGGGAACCGTCGTCGACATCGCGCATCGACGTCCGAGCAATGTGGGCGATCGGGTGATGACGTATGCGCAGGTGGTGGCAGTTGAAGGGGCTCGGGTGACGTTCGAGGTTCATGCCGACCATCGGACGCCTGAGGGTCAGTTAGTGGAATCGATCGCTCGTGGTCGGATCGTTCGAGCGATCGTGGATCGGGGAGACTTCGGAGGCTGATCAGATACCGGTCGTCGATCGCGGATATGCGATCTCCGGATCGGTCAGGACATTGACCAGGTAGGGGCCTCGATGGGCGCGGGCTCGATCGAGCGCGGGTCCTATTCCGGCAGGATCGGTGACGGTTTCACCGGCTCCGCCCAGGGCGCGCACGACGTCGTCGTAGCGGATCGCGGGTAGGTCGGCGAGGACGTCGTAGCCGTAGAGGAATCGCATCGGATGTCGTTCCAGTCCCCATCCCGCGTTGTTTCCGATGACCATCGTCACCGGGACGTCGTGGCGAACCAAGGATTCGACGTCCATGAGGGAGAAGCCGGCGGCGCCGTCTCCCATCAGCAGCCACGAGTGGGAATCCGGCCTGGCTACGTGGGTACCGAGGGCGTATCCGGGTCCGGTGCCCAGGCAACCGAATGGTCCGGGGTCCAGCCAACAGCCAGGAGACTGCGGCTCGATGAAGCGTCCGGCGAAAGATACGAAGTCTCCGCCGTCACCGATGACGACGTCCTCGGCTGCGATGCGCGATCGAAGTTCGCCGTAAATCCGCGCCGGATGGATAGGCGATTGATTCGAGTGCAGCATGGATTCGTCGTCCTGCCAGGCTTGGATCGAGGTCTCGTGGAGCGACTGCGCCCACGTGCGCCAGGTGGTCGGGTCGGCCGCGTGTGCTGCCGTGGTGAGAGCCGAGATGCTTGCACTGAGGTTTCCCACCAGGGTCAATGCATGATCGAGGTGCGGTGCAATCTGCGTCGGGGCATCGACCAGATGGATCACGGTGGCTTCCTGTGACGCACCGAACTTGCCGTAGCCCAATCTGAAGTCCAGGGGCGCACCCACCACGATCACGACATCGGCATCCTTGAATGCCTGGGATCGAGCGCGCGTGATCAGCAGCGGGTCCGTCGGTGGTAGCACCCCGCGACCCATGCCGTTGGCGATGGTGGGGATGCCCCATTGTCGGCAGAATCCACGCATCGCATCCACCGCGTCCCCAGCCCAGACATCCGAGCCGATGATCACGACCGGCCGCGCAGCTGCGGCGAGGACTGCACCAGCGCGCTCGATGGGTCCGCTCGGCTCCGACATCCGCCTCTCGGTGGCGTGTCCGTCAAACGCCAGCGCGTCGGCTACCTCCGCGCCCGTCGGGGCGCTGGTGGGCGTGAAGAAGACGTCCATCGGGATGTCGACGAAGACCGGACCGCGATGCGGCTCGGAAGCCAAGGCGAAGGCGCGTGCGATCTCACCGCTGATGGCCGCGGGCTCGTGGACGGTCCAGGCTTCTTTGGTGACGGTTCGAAGCAGCGGCACGTGGTCGAGCTCCTGCAGGGCGCCCGAACCCCAGCGATAGTCCGGCGCCCGACCACCGATCAGGACCAGAGGGCTCCCGTTCATCCAGGCGCCGGTGACCGCGCTCATCGCATTGGTCACGCCGGGGCCAGCGGTGACAGCGGCGAAACCGGGTATGCGGCTGAGCTTTCCGACGGCCTCGGCAGCGAAGACCGCGGTCTGCTCGTGACGGACGTCGATAAGTCGTAGCGGACCGGAGCGTTCCGCCTTCTGGGCGCTTCCGGCCGACTCCACCGCCTGCGCACCTCCGACGGCGGCGTCGAAGAGCGGAAAGATGTGCGCGCCGGAGAGTGTGAACAGCGCTTGTGCGCCATGACCCAACGCGGCATCTACCGCGTGATAGCCCCCGTGGCGCGGTTCGGATTTAGGGTCGACGGCGAGCGAGTCGGATGCGGTCACCGCGCCACGCTACTTTGTGCCTGTGCCCATACCCGCACGTTTGGTCAAAGAGCGCACCGATCTATCACCGGAGGATCTGGAGCACTTGACCGCGGTCGTCGAAGACTGGTCTTTGCTCGCCGACCTGTCGTTGTCGGATCTCGTGCTATGGGTGCCCACTTGGAACGACGCCGGTGCCGTCGCCGTCGCCCATGTTCGTCCGACCACCGCGCCGACCAGCGTGCCCGAGGACGTCGTCGGCAAGTTCGCGCCCCGAGGGCGAGTCTCGGTCGTCGATCAAGCCTTGACCTTCGGTCGGATGATCGCTGCGCGAAATCCGGCAACGCCGTTGGTGCCCAGCGGCATCGAGGCCTATCCGATCCACCGTCCTGCCCCCGGTGCCCGCACCTCCGATGAGGAAGGCCGGGCCGGTCGGGACCGCGACGTAATCGGTGTCCTGGTGCGCCATGCGTCCGCCGCTCCGAGAGTCGCGGGGCGACTGGAGGAGTTCTATCTGTCCACCGCCGATGCGCTCTTCGTGATGCTCGTCGAGGGAACATTCCCGGTGGTGGAGACGGTCACCGGGGCCAGTGGTCGTCCGCGGGTGGGCGACGGAGTGGTCAAGCTCGACGCAGCAGGCTCCGTCACCTACGCCAGCCCGAATGCGGTCAGTGCGCTACGACGGTTGGGACTGGCGACCGACATCGTGGGAGCGGATTTCGCCGATGTGGTGGTGCGCCTCATGCAACGTCGCGGTGCTTCGGATGCTGCGTTGGCCAATCTGGCTCGGGGCAAGGTGGCGGGTCGTGCCGACATCGAGGCGCCTGCCGCGACTGTGCTCTTGCGATCCGTTCCGCTGCTCACCAAGTCACGCGTGAGCGATGGTGCGCTTCTCCTGCTGCGCGACACCACCGATATCCGACGACGCGAGCGGGCCCTACTGTCCAAGGACGCGACCATCAGGGAGATCCATCATCGGGTCAAGAACAATCTGCAAACCGTGGCCGCCCTGTTGCGCATGCAATCGCGACGTGCGCAGGATCCGGGTGTGCAATCTGCGCTGGCCGACGCCCAGATGCGGGTGGCCTCCATCGCCGTCGTCCATGAGGCTCTCTCGGCAGGGGATGAGGGTGACCCGGGTGAATCGGTCGACTTCGACCACATCGTCAAGGCGCTGTTCGCGATAGCGGTCGACGATCCGCAAGCAGGGATCACCTTCGAACGGACCGGTGATGCCGGTCGCCTTCCGGCCGAAGTCGCGACTCCACTAGCCATGTGCGTCTCGGAATTGATCCACAACGCGGTGCGGCATTCGCGCGGAACCTTCGTCGAAGTCCGGGCTACCCGTGAACCCGGGAACTTGCGGATATCGGTGCGCGATGACGGCGTCGGACTGGACCCGCAGACCGATCAGGGACTGGGTCTGACCATCGTCACATCGCTCGCCGAGACCGAATTGGCGGGCACGTTCACGTTCGCCGAGGAGACGTACGGGACGCGAGCCGTATTGGAGGTACCGATCGGCTAGGTACGCGGGCGATCGAACGCGGCTAGACGTTCGTGCGGGTGCGCAAGCGGGCGTTGCGTCGCTTGAGCGCACGACGCTCGTCCTCGCTGAGGCCACCCCAGACACCGGCATCCTGACCGGTTTCCAATGCCCAGCGCAGGCACTCGTCTACCACCGGACAGCGACGGCACACGGCCTTGGCCTCTTCGATCTGGATCAGGGCGGGGCCGGTGTTGCCGATCGGGAAGAACAATTCCGGGTCTTCATCACGGCAGGCCGCCTCGTGGCGCCAGTCCATGCGTGATCACTCCAAGGGTGGTCGGCACCGGGGTCGCCGGCACTCGTGAAAGCCTTCACGATCGGGCCCATCGAGGAGGGGTA
>JBMTHB010000027.1:0-10161 GCA_049435845.1 Candidatus Nanopelagicales bacterium
CAGTAGCTTTCAGGCACAGCTGGAATCTGGGCTCTATTGGGGTGTTGAAGTAAAGACCATCATCGGGGCGCTGGCGGCTGCTGCGAACTTCATTGTCGTTCGCCTCATGTAGCGACAGCAGGAGCGGGTCAGCCAAGTGACCATGCGGAACCAGGGCGGGTTCGTCGGAACGACTCTCTATGGGCTGAGATCAATCGAGACGATCAAGTCAACCGGTGGCGAGGCACATACCTTGACGAACATCTTGGGCTGGCATGCCCTCCTCAACAATTCGCGTGCGCGTTTCTCATTCGCGTCGACGATCACAGGCGCGGCCCCCTCGTTGATCACCTCGCTCGCATCAACGGCCCTACTGTTGGGGGCATCCGTCCTAGTCTTGGACGGGCAGATCTCGCTCGGGCAGATCCTATCGTTCCAGATCCTCCTCGTGGGATTCCTTGCAGCGGTGAGTCAGGTCGCCGCCGTGAGTTCGGCGGCAGCCACCACGATGGCCAGCGTGGACCGGATGAACGACGTCCTGGACTACGAGCCAGAGCCGGCCGTCGTCATCCGTGAAGTTCCTGCACTTTCGGCGGATTCGCTCCCCCAGACATTCAGAGTCGAGTTGTCCGGCGTGGAATTCGGATACTCTGAGGCCTTGGCCCCTCTTTTGGTGGACTTCGATCTGTCTATTCCGCCGGGCCATCGGGTAGCCCTTGTCGGCGGTTCGGGCAGCGGCAAGAGCACGGTCGCCCGGCTAGTCGCCGGCCTGGCCACTCCCTGGTCCGGCACCATCACGTTCAACGGGCATCAGCGCAGCGAATGGGATCGCCGCGTGCTGGCTTCCTATCTCTCCATGGTCAGCCAGAACGTCACGATGTTTGAAGGTAGCGTCCGAGAGAATATCGCTTTCTTCGATGACACTATGCCTTTGGAGGACATCACCACCGCGGCTCGGGATGCAGCGATTCATGAGGAGATCGCCGGCCGGCCGGGCGGATACGACGCCATCGTGGAAGAGACCGGGCGCAACTTCTCAGGCGGTCAACTGCAGCGCATGGAGATAGCCCGTGCCCTGGCCACGAAGCCCAGCCTGCTCGTCCTGGATGAGGCGACGAGTGCCCTTGACGCCTTGGTCGAGGCCCAGATCATGGAGCGACTACGCGCGCGAGGAATTGGCCTGCTGATGATCGCGCACCGTCTGTCCACGGTGCGCGATGCTGACGAAATCATCGTTATGGACAAGGGCCGCGTCGTCGAACGTGGCACGCATGGCGAGTTGATCAGCCTCAATGGTCACTATGCGATGTTGGTGGGGCGATGAGCGACCAGCAGCAGGGCCCAGCCCCGGCTACCGACGGCGAGCAGCAGCGTCGAGGCCGACTAGCGGCTCGCATCACGACTGACTCGACCCAAGTTCAGGCCTCCGTGGCCCTCGTCGACCAGGTGCAGCGGGGAGTAAGTCGGGACGGTGGCGAGCCTATGCATGGCGGCCCGCTCGCGCAGACCATTGTCATGGCGGCTCGCGAAGTGGGCCTCGTCTCTTCCGAGCGCCTGGTTGACGGTGAGGATGTTCAGGTGATCGCGAGCAGTGTCCGTCTGCCACTTCGCGAGGTCGATCTCTCCCACGCCGAGTCTCTAGATCGGTTGCCCCTGATCGTCGTCGGGGAAGACGGACCGTGTGTCGTCATCTTCCGTGGATCTGTCATCCAGCGCTGGCGGCCGGGACATGGCTGGGATCGCCTTCCCGCCAGCGCGTGCCCTCAGGGTCAGGCGTGGGCCGCGTACCCCAGTTTTCCGCAGGCCAAGGTATCGGTGCGGCGTCTGGCGGCGACGGCACTCGGTGGCAGCGGGGTCCTGGTGTCATGGATCGCCATCGTCGCGCTTGCCGTGGCCGCACTGTCGAGCGCCGTCCCCATCGTCTCGAGCCTGGTCGTTGGGACGTTTCTGCCGGAGGCCCTGTTCACGCGCATCGTCTTCTCGTGCATCCTGCTGGTCGTCATCTCCGTCGTGACCTTCATCCTCATCGTCGCGCAGGGTCTGCTCTTCCAACGACTGCTGACAAGAGCCAGTGTGAGGTCGACCGCTGCCCTGTGGGACCGCGTCCTGCTGCTCGATACCCGCTTCTTCCGACGATTCACCGCTGGTGAGCTCAACAACCGCGTCTTAGCGGTTGATCGACTTCGCGACATCGTCGGCAGCGTGGTCGTCTCCGGATTCGTGGCACTCATCGTCGGCTGTGCGGGAATCGTGATGCTCCTGTTCTTCAGCCGCGGGACTGGCTGGCCGATCCTTGTCGCACTGGTCGGCATCGGTGCCTACTGCTACCTGTTCGGCCGGCGGCTGACGAGGCATGAAGCCCAGTTGATCGGGGCAACAAATCAACTGAATGGACTCTTTCTAGGCCTGCTGGAGGGCATCGACAAGGTGCGGGTGTCGGCGGCCGGAAGCCGTGTGTTCGCTCGATGGTCGTTTGGCTTTGCGCGACAACAGGCCTGCGCGGCCCGTGTGGCAGAGGACCAACGACATCTGGCCACCGTAGGCGCCCTGCTGGCACCTGTGCTCTCTGGCTCAGTGATCGTCGTCTTCATCGTCAGCGGCTCGACCGATCTCGGTGCCTTCGCCGGCCTATCGAGCGCCGCCGCCCAAGTGGCCGCCTCCTTTAGCCTGCTCGTCCCCTTGATTGTCACGCTATCGCAAGCCGCGCCCCTGGTGGACAGTGCGCGCCCTGTCCTTGAGGCGATTCCGGACATCCCGATTGCCGGAGAGGATCCGGGTGAACTGCAGGGCGGAATCGAATTCGCTGGAGTGGGGTTCGGATACACGGACGATGTGACGATCCTGCGTGGGACCAGTTTCACAGTGGACCCAGGTTCCTTCGTGGCGATTGTGGGGGCCTCCGGCAGTGGCAAGTCCACGTTGTTCCGATTGCTGCTGGGCTTCGAGACGCCCGACGCAGGATCCATCCTCATCGACGGCAGGCCGGTGAATTCGCTGGATATGCGTGCGGTGCGTCGGCAGATGGGCGTCGTGCTGCAAAAGGGCCAGGTGCCCTCCGGGCCCCTTCTGCTGGTTGTCGGAGGCAATAGCGGCGCGACCGAGGCGCAGGTCTGGGAAGCGCTGAGGGCAGCCGGGATGGAAGAAGACGTGCGAGCAATGCCGATGCGATTGCACACGATCGTCTCCGAAGGTGGTACGACCTTTAGCGGCGGTCAGGTCCAGCGCCTGATGATCGCTCGAGCACTCCTGGGCAGTCCCAAGATCATCTTGTTCGACGAGGCGACCAGTGCCCTGGACAACGAGACTCAAGCCACGGTTTCCGAAAGCGTCGCACGCACCAACGCCACTCGGCTCGTCATCGCCCATCGACTATCGACCGTCCAGGATGCGGACAAGATCATCGTGCTGGACGGAGGCGTCGTGGCCGAAGTCGGAACATACGAGGAACTCATGGCACAGCGAGGGATATTCAGAGCGCTGGCTGAGCGGCAACTGCTCACCGCACCCGGGTAGGGCGTACCAATCGTTTCCGTAGCCTGGTAATGAGGGACTACCCCACGGCGTGGTCCGGGTTGTCATCCCCGGGCTCGAGCCCTATCGCTTCCCATGGATCGAGGTCACCGACCGAGCCCGGTCCTTTATCCCCCCACGTTCCTGATGATGCAGAAGGAGGATGCCCGTGGTTGGCATCCGCACCGCGCACTCTCGAAAAATCCTGAGGGTGATCGGCTTCCGCTGAGTCGACACGCTGTCCGACCCTTGTACCTTTGGCGTCGCAGGGGATATCGATGAGGTCAGTTCCTTGGAGGGGTCGTGCACAACGCCAAGCGTTGGTTTGTTCGCGCTGGCGCTATCGTGCTGGTCTGCCTTGGTGCATATGCAGTGGTAGTGATCCTGGCGCAGCAGGCCGATGATCGCTTTTCCAGTCGCTACTCAGAGCAATTTGAAGTCATTCTTGATGAAGTAGGTAAGGACGCCCTTGCTCTCAGGGTATGGGTCACAGATGTGAATACCGAGGACAAGTTGCTCGAAGCAATCCTCCATCCCGCCTTCAAAGGGGACAAATTCGGAACGAACAATGTGAGTGGGTGGGTTCCGAAATTCCCCATCCAACTGCTGATCGACTCAGCTGTGCCCGTCGATGAAGAAGATCGAGATAACGATCTACTTTTTGAACCCACTTACCAGGGGTCGGTGCCCCTTACGGTGGACCTATCTTTTCTGTATCCCAGTAATCGCTCCAGCACCTTCTACTACCCCTTCGATGAGTATCGATTTCAGGTGCCCGTCGTGGCCAGGTACCAGTCAGACGGTTTAGGGACGAACACGGAAAGTGACGATGTTTATCGAGGCCTACCGGTTGTCTACTTCGATTACGGTGGGTCCGCTGCAAACTTTGCAGTGTCCATGCGTCCACTCACGTTTGCGGGCAGTGACGTAATCGAAGGTGATGTCACCAGGACGGTCGGGGAAGCCATCATCGGACAGGCGAACATCCTCATTGATGTGAGGCGGTCGCTGCCCGCCCAACTCCTGACATTGATCGTGGTCATCTTGATGATTGCGAGTGCGGGACTTGTGCTGGCCATGGGAGTCCTCATTGCCCTCGACCACAGGCCACCTGCCCTTCAAGCGCTTGTCTGGGCCGCCGCCTTGACGTTTGCCCTGTTTCAAATCAGAGAGCTTCTCCCCGGTAAACCCTCCACGGGGATCCTGCTCGACTACATCGTCTATTACCCATCGCTGATGGTGTCTCTTGGCTGCGGTGTGTGGATTCTGATCATGTGGGCTCGTAAGGAGCACTACGTCTCGGGATGAGACCTTTCCCCAGCGCCATCAATGGTGAAGCCCTCCCACTAAATGAGACTGGGCACGAGGAGCTCTTGCAGCACCTCAGGCCCCCATGATCTGTCCTGACACGACGGCTCCGTCGAGCGCGGTGCTGGACTCTCTGAAAGTGCACCGCAGGTGCTCCCGTCAGAGCTAATCTTGCGCAGCGGCCCACTTCAGCGGCTCATGAGGAGAGCAATGTCCATGGAAGAAATCCAAGTAAGCGAGTATTCAGCGCCTTCACCGACTGGATTTGTCGGTGCGATCAAGAAGGGGTTCCGAGGATACGTTGTCTGGAACGCTCGATCCACGCGATCCGAATACTGGTGGTGGACGCTGTTCGCCTCCATCGTGGCAATCGCGGCCTTCATCATCGACTCGGTTCTGTTTTCCACGAATCGGGTGACGGGTTACGGCCCGATAGGCGTGATCTCCCAGCTGGCCCTAGTCCTGCCTGGGCTGTCCGTGTGGATTCGGCGGCTCCACGACACGGATCGGACCGGATGGTGGGCGTGGATCATTTTGATCCCCATCGTGGGCTGGATCGTGATCCTCGTCTTCGTGCTGTTGCCTTCGAAGGTGGGCCCCACCCGCTGGAACAATCGCCTTCAGCAATAGGCGTGCTTCAGCTTCCGGATGGAGAAGCCTGCAAGGCGTGGCTCAACCGGCTTAATGACGGTCCGACACGTGCTCGAGCCAGTCACCACCAGGAATCTGCACCCCTCTCTCGCGCGGCCACGGTCACGAACACAGGAGAGCCCGCCCGATGGAGGGGGTCGCCTCATCGGTATGGATTGCGTGCAAGCCGTATCCCTGCGGAGGATGTCAGTCGACTGAGTGGCCACAGAACACGTGCCGCGCTTGGGAATCGGTTCTCGTGGCGCTCATGGTCGCACTGCCTTTACAGGGCATCGAGGATGCGCGCCATGGAGGCTCTCGACCTGGCCCGCGACTGGAGCGCACCAGTCACGCGATCGCGATCATTGATGACGTAGTCAAGAAGTTCCTTGCCGAAATCTGAAGCCACTTGGATGGTCTCCGGGTCTTGCTCAGAAAGATTGACCCCCAGGACAAGTTCGTCGCCAAGTTCCTGCTCGGGAAAGACGGCGTTGAAGGACAATCCGAGTTCACCCAGGCCCGCGCCGAAGTAGGCGGTCAGCGGATTCATCAACGGCAGATGAACCGTGATGGCCTCGAAGCGCTCACTCTCGAAGCGCACGATCAGGTTCTGCAGGGCCGCAACGAAGTCCTGTCCGTATTCCACTACTCGAATCTGAGCATGCTTGGTAGCGGCCAGCAATTCAGTGTTGAACCGAGACTCGGAAACTAGATCGGTCGGTGAGCGACCGGCATCCGACTCGATGGTTCGGCTCAAGCCGACTTCACGGTAGATACGTTCCATGACCTCGACGTACCGAGCCGGTACGTGTGCCGTCTGTACGACCGGCTCACCGAACGACCGGTAAAGGATCACCATGGCGCGTCGAAATCCCCTTGGACCGTCAAACCCAAGAAACTCCACGTCTGCTGGCTGCCGAGCGAGTACAAGCCCGGTTTCGCGCAGTCCAACCCTGCGAGCACCGGCCTGGCTGGCTGGATGTGCAGTGACTCCCTCGACATAGATGCCGCGCAGGCCCAATTCGATGATTCTCGGCATAAAGGCTTCGTCGAGGAGCGTGACTATGCCGCGCTCACGGAACGCAGGGTCCACGGCCGCCGGACCGCCCGAGGCAGTGAATGAATCCGAGGTGGGACGCACAAGCCCGGTGTGACCCACGATGCGACCCGAGGGTAGGACCGCGACCATCCCCTCATGGATCCCAGTCTCGATCTTGTGGCGGAAAACTTCGGGCTCGTAGAGCCAGCTAGTACCAATCTTCGTATAGCCGTACGTTCGAAAGTACAGACGCGCCACCTCGACAACGTCATCGCCAGTTATCGGACGTATGACCATGTCGTCGGTGGCGACTACAAGGTCATTTTCATCATCCTTCTCCGCGTCCTCCAGGAAGGAGGGATCGTCCTTGAGAGTGATGGAGGTTAACTCACGGCTGATGCGAAGTTCGCTGCCTTTTATTCCGTCGCTCGCGAAGTGCATGGAGTCTGCATAGCCGAGACTCAGCAGAGTCTCGAGTCTGATCGGCAACTCACCGCTGACGTAGGTGGACGGAGCGCCGCGCTGCTTGAGCAATATGTCCGCACGGCCGGGCTCATGACTCACGCTCACATCGACATCAATTTCCTCCGATCCGTCGAAGGAGTCCGCTATCACCGCAGTGAGGGCCTCGCTCATGAGCGCTTCGAGGTGGGTTCTAGCTGCAGGAGCCAAACCCAGCGCGCCCACGGTGTCAGCGACCGCTCGGGCTGCAACGCCGAGAGTAGATGAATGAGTCAACGACATCTTCAGGACGACATCAATCACGCGCGTGCCTCTCGATGGAGTCGGTCCGCAATGCCGATCACCTGCTGCGACCATGGATGTGCGGGTTGTAGGAGCGAGAACAGGCCACCCGACGCATTGACGACGACCTCCTCGGACAAAGGGAGAACGGCGATGGTCTCAGCACCATAAGCCGAGTCCAACTGCTCTTGAAGGTCGGTGAGTCCCGCGGGAACTTTGTTGGCGACCAAGAACAATGCTGGTACCTCAAGCCTCCGGGCGACGTCAACGGTCACAGCGGTGCCCTGGTAGTCCTGACGGTCGGGCCTGAGTATCAGCAGCAGAACATCACTCAACGTGATCGAGAGCAGAGTTTCCTCGTTGAGACCTGGATGCGTGTCGACGAATAGGAAGTCCAAATCCAGATCATCCGCGAGCTGGCGCATTCCATCGCTGAGGGCCTCGACGTCATATCCATCACGAAGAATTCGAGCGATATCCCCGGGACGCATGCTGGACGGAACGAGATAAAGGGAACCCCCGTTCTCTACAGGAGTGGACATTGCTACTCGATCGGTTATGTCGTGGGCAACCTCCTTAATCGCGTGAGTTCCCCAGAGGTAGTCGTTCAATGTCCTGTCCAGCGTTTCATCAAAGCCGAAGAGCACATGGATGCCAGGACTTTGGATATCGCAATCGATAACACCGACCCGGTGACCCAGCGCAGCAAGAATTGCGGCGACGTTGGACGTCGTGTTGCTCTTGCCCGTGCCACCACGAAAAGAGTGAACGGAGACCACTGTTGCCATGAGCGGAGGGTATCGACAAGAACGGCTTCACAGGCCTCGCGATACACCTCCTCGCCTACCTGCTGAGTGTTTCCATTCTCAGATCGATGGACGATCGGCGACTTCGCTCCACCCGGTGAGCCTTCGGGTTTACCTTGAGGTGTGGGCAATCCATGACGCGGTCGCGTAGTCACCGTCGAGGACGAGGCCTTCTCCCTGAAGCTCATGGCCTGAGCCTTGAAATTGGGAGTCTGGGAGGTACGACCCTGCTCGAACGACGGGTCCACTTGAAACGTAACTTGTGAATCGTGATTGAGGTTGGCTTTATTATCGTGGATATTCGGGCTTCTACGGCCAATCACATCCGCGCAACCACGGTGGCATGAGAGAAAGTCGAATGTGGAAACAGATGACGTAGTGACGGCAAAGCCGGAAAGCACTCGTCGGCAGTCACGACTGACCCTCAGTTGGCGCGTCTCCCTGCTGATCGCTGTGCTGCTCGTCCTGTCTGCGATCGCATCGATCCTGTTCGCCGTTCATTCGATCAGAAACGAACTCTCTCAGCAATCCCGCGAAGCTGTGAGCAACGTGCACGCCTCGGTTTCGGCCGCAGTCCAGGCTGAGTTCGACGGCATTGACCTCTTTCGCGACCAGACCCTTGAGCGCCGCAAACAGAGTCTTCGTGACGTGGCGGCTCCGCTTGTTGTCGCGTTGGACGAGCTGTACGCCTCCGAGAAGGCTGGCGAGCTCACGAAGGAACAGACACGGTCCCGTGCCTTGGCGCTGCTCACGGCGGTCAGGTTCGCCGACAATGACTACTTCTTCACCTACGACCTGGACCTCACGGCGATCGGCCATCCGGACGAACGGTTTCAGGGGCGCAACCTCGCCGACATGCAGGATGCCGACGGCAAGTACTTTATCCGCGAGGCGCGAGACCTGGTGCTGGATCAGGGCAGCGGGTACATCGACTACCGCTGGGAGCGATTGAACGGCGCGGAGCCTTCTCCCAAGGTCGGGTACGTCTTCCTCTACGAGCCGTGGGACTGGATGATCGGGACCGGCGTCTACGTGGACGACATCGAGGCCGAGGTGGACCGGCAAGTTGAGGGCATCAGCCGGACCCTCGAGCAGACGTTCGAGGAGATCAGCTTCAGCGGTGACGGATTCTTCTTCATCGTCGACCGATCCGGTGAGATCGTGGCCAGTGGTTCGCCGTTCCTGACCTCCGCCATGGAGACTGACGCTGGACAGGAGGCCATCGCCTCGATCCTCGCCGAGGCACCCGCGCAGCCGGGAGTCGAAGTGGAGCAGACGGTGAGCGCCCCATGGGCATCCGATGACAGCACATCATGGTCGGTCCGCACGTCAACATCGGGAGGAGACCTCGACTGGGTACTGGTCTCCGCTGTGTCGGAGGAGCAACTGGAGGCGCCGGGCCGCGACCTGGCATTGCAGTTGACGGGGCTGGCCCTGGTGGTCCTTCTCATCGGGCTTGCGCTCGGGATCCTCGTCAGCCGCCGGATCACCAAGCCCGTCGATGACATCACCAAGGCGGCACGCGACCTCGCCGATGGCTCATTCGACCCGGCGTCTCTTGACGCCGCCGCCCGGAGATCCGACGAGGTCGGCGATCTGGCGCGCTCCTTTCAGGCTATGGGCACCGAGATCGTCGAACGCGAGCGGCGTCTGCGTGAGCAGGTCGAGAAGCTCTCGGTGCAGATCAATCGGGCCAAGGTCGCCGCGGAAGTGCAGGAGATCACCGAGAGCGACTACTTCCAAAGCCTGAAGGCCCGATCCCGTGAACTGCGTGATCGGGATGACTGACGCCTTGGCGCGCGAACGGCTGCAGCGCCCCGTTTTCGTCGTCGGGTCGCCTCGGTCGGGCACGACCCTGCTCCAGAACCTGCTCTGTCGGGATCCAAGCGTCTTCAAGCTCGGGCGAGAGAGCAGGTTCCTGTGGCATCGGATGGGTGGGCAGGAGGTGACTGGAATCTTCCCAGACCAACGTAACGTCGCTTCCGAGTACCTTGCGGAGGCTTATCGAGGCGAGCGTGCCTGGACGAAGGCGGAGCAACGGCGGTGGGCGTTGCGCTGTACCAGTCAGGGCACGCCAGCCCAGTACCTCGACCTTCCCCACGACCTGATCGAAGCCCTCTGCACCGATGACGTCGGCCCCTTCGC
>JBMTHB010000028.1:0-10008 GCA_049435845.1 Candidatus Nanopelagicales bacterium
CACGTCCGAGCCGCTGCGTTGGATCGCGTAAAACGCCGGGGACCACGGATATGTCGTGGTGTCCAAGGTCTCCGAGCTGCCCGCAGGCCACGGCCTCAACGCGGCGACCGGCGAGTACGGCGATCTGATCGCCCAAGGTGTGATCGATCCAGTGAAGGTGACCCGTTCTGCACTGGAGAACGCGGCATCCATCGCGGCGATGCTGCTCACCACGGAGGCACTGGTCGTCGAGAAGCCCGAGGAGGAAGAGGAGCCGGCCGGACACGGTCACTCACACCACGGTCATTCCCACTGACGCGCAGACCAAATAGTGAAGGGCGCCGGAGACCCCGGCCCCCTTCACTTGTGTGAGGAGGAATTCAGAAAGCTTCGTGTGCTCCCGAGACCTGCGCTATACGGCCACGGGGAGTCGGCGACGGCCCGCGTAGATCGCCTCGCGGTCGTCCTCGGAGAGTCCACCCCACACGCCGTAGGGCTCGCGCACCTCGAGGGCGTGGGCGGCACATTGATTCAGGACCGGGCAGGAGGCGCAGATGGCCTTGGCTGCCGCCTCGCGGGCGGTTCGGGCCGGTCCGCGCTCACCTTCGGGGTGGAAGAAGATGCCGGGATCCTCGCCTCGGCAGGCACCCTGGAGCTGCCAGTCCCAAATGTCCGCATTGGGGCCGGGGAGTCGTGAAACGTCTGCCATGGCTGCTCCTTTGGATTACCTAGATAGACCATAGCAATCGCGCCAGGAATTAGTCAATATTCGAAGTTGAACAACTTTTAGGGCGATTTCTGAAGCGCTTTGCCCCCCAAGATCCCCCATAAGGGGCGCAGATGCGGAATGGGGCATTCCCTCGGACAATGACGCCGTGGCGATTGAGACCAGCGGGATGGACGAGGAGCAGCGTTCCTCAGGTCCCGGTCTTACCGTGGCCGCCGTGGCCCGCCGCCTGGGCGTGGCCCCTGCCACCTTGCGCACCTGGGATCGGCGGTACGGCCTCGGGCCGTCCGAGCACCGTGCTGGATCCCACCGCCGCTACACCGCTATCGATCTGACCCGACTGGAGCACATGCGCAAACTCGTCCTGGCGGGTTTCCCTCCGGGCGATGCTGCGAAGGAAGCGATCGCACTCGATGTAGATCCGTCGGCGTTGGCATCGGTTACCGACATCGTGACGAGTCTCGACGCGATGCCACGCGACACCCACACTGTGGGCCGCAGCGGTGGTGGTCAAGTCATACCCATCCCCGGCGGAACGCCAGCCTCTCGTGGTTTGGCTCGCGCAGCGCTCGCTCTCGATGGAGCGGCATGTCAGCGCATCATCCGCGAAGCGATCGATCGTCGCGGCGTCATCTCGACGTGGGATCACCTCCTGGTGCCGGTGTTGACCGGTGTCGGTCAGCGCTGGGAGACCAGCGGACGCGGCATCGACGTCGAGCATGTGCTGAGCGATGCCGTTCATTCCGTGCTCGCCGAACGCACGCGCGAGTTGAAGGATCCCGTCAATTCCCGCCTGGTGCTGCTGGCAGCGTCCGATGAGGAAACCCATTTCCTACCCCTGTGGGCGGTCGCTGCAGCACTTGCCGAGCGTCGCATCGGCACTCGCATGCTCGGTGCCCGCGTCCCGCAGGAGACGCTCACGCAAGCCGTTCGTCGCACAGGTCCTGCAGCCGTCTTCGTCTGGGCGCAGATCCCTGGTTCTGCTCGGTTGCCCGTGCTCTGCGATCTCACCACGCTGCGGCCGTCTCCGACGGTCATCGCCGGTGGCCCAGGTTGGACGGGAACTCTGCCAGCGGGCGTGGGGGTGGCCAGCGATCTCACTGAGACGGTGGCACGCCTGTCCCGTGCGCTCGGCATGTGAGTAGCCTGATGCCGTGGCAGGGGCAGAAGGCGGCAAAGTCGCCCTCAAGGGACTGACCTTCGACGACGTCCTGCTGCTCCCGGGCGCTTCCGAGATCGTGCCCAGCGACGTCAGTGCGGCCAGTTTCGTTACCCGCACCATCGCTGTGAAGATGCCGTTGGTGTCCAGTGCGATGGACACGGTCACCGAGGCGCGCATGGCGATTGCCATGGCCAGGCAAGGTGGCGTCGGTGTACTGCATCGCAACCTCCCCTTGGACGAGCAGGCCGGTCAGGTCGATCTGGTCAAGCGATCCGAGGCCGGCATGGTCGGCAACCCGATCACCTGCAGCCCCAACGACTCGCTGGCCGATGTCGATGCCATGTGCGGTCGCTACCGGATCTCCGGTGTGCCGGTGGTCGATGAGTCCGGCGTGCTACAGGGCATCGTGACCAACCGCGATATGCGTTTCGTCGATGACATGTCGCGCCCGGTCCACGAGGTCATGACGCGCATGCCGCTCGTGACTGCACCGGTAGGGATCGACCCGAACGACGCTCTCGCTCTGTTGGCGCAGCACAAGGTCGAGAAACTTCCGATCGTAGATGCGGACAACAAGCTCAAAGGTCTTTTCACGGTCAAGGATTTCGTCAAGTCCGACAAGTACCCGCACGCCACCAAGGACGCTGACGGCCGGCTGGTCGTCGGTGCCGCCGTGGGTGTGGGGGAGGACGCTGAGAAGCGAGCGAGTGCGCTCGTCGAAGCAGGCGTTGACTTCCTAGTGGTCGACACTGCGCACGGACACTCACGTGCTGTGCTCGACATGGTGAGCAGGCTTAAGAAGGAAACGACCATCGACATCGTCGGGGGCAACGTAGCCACCTTCGAAGGCGCGCAGGCGCTTGTCGACGCCGGTGCCGATGGCGTGAAGGTGGGCGTGGGCCCGGGTTCTATCTGCACAACGCGCGTGGTGGCCGGTGTGGGTGTCCCGCAGATCACCGCGATCAACGAGGCCTACCGTGCATGCGCGCCGGCCGGTGTGCCGGTGATCGGTGATGGTGGCATCCAGTACTCCGGGGATATCGCTAAGGCGATCGTGGCCGGTGCGAGCACCGTGATGCTCGGCTCGCTGCTTGCCGGCTGCGAAGAAGCCCCCGGGGACGTCGTCTTCGTCAACGGCAAGCAGTTCAAGTCCTACCGCGGGATGGGATCGCTCGGTGCGATGCAGTCCCGCGGCCAGGCTCGTTCCTATAGCAAGGACCGGTACTTCCAAGACGACGTCCTGAGCGACGACAAACTCGTGCCCGAGGGAATCGAGGGCATGGTCGCCTACCGCGGACCGCTCGCCGCAGTCGCGCACCAACTGGTGGGTGGCTTACGGGCAGCGATGGGATACGCGGGAACCGCGACCGTTGCCGAACTCATCGAACGTGGCCGCTTCGTGCAGATCACCGCGGCCGGACTTCGCGAGAGCCATCCGCACGACGTGCAGATGATGCTCGAAGCCCCCAACTACACAGGGCGGTAACCATGGCCGACGTACTCATCGGCGGCTCGAAAGAAGCCGCCCGTTCCTACTCGTTCGACGAAGTTGCGATCGCCCCGAGCCGGCGTACCCGTAACACCGAGGACGTCTCCACCACTTGGAACATCGACGCCTACTCCTTCCCCACCCCGCTGCTCGTTGCGCCGATGGACTCGGTGGTCTCTCCCGCCAGCGCCATCGAGCTCGCCCGCCTGGGTGCGCTCGCCTCGCTGAACCTCGAAGGGCTGTGGACCCGCTACGCCGACCCCACCTGGCTGCTCACCCAGATCGCCACCGAGGACCCCGCCTCCGTCACCGCCCATATGCAGCGGATCTACGCCGAAGCCTCCGTCGATCCCGGGCTGATCAAGCAGCGCATCGACGAGATGAAGGACGCCGGGATCACCGTCTCGGTCGCGGTCTCACCCCAGCGCACCGCCGAGCTCGCACCGATCGCAGCCAAGGCCGGAGCTGACATCATCGTGATCCGTGGCACGACCGTCTCGGCCGAACACGTGACTAGCAACGGCGAGCAACTCAATCTCAAGGAGTTCATCCACGAACTCGATGTACCGGTGATCGTCGGTGGTTGCAGCACGCGCCAAGCTGCACTGCATTTGATGCGCACCGGAGCCGCCGGGGTGCTCGTCGGCTTCGGTGGCGGCGCAAGTCACACCACCGCCGATGTGATCGGTGTGCGCGTTCCGATGGCAACTGCGGTTGCCGAAGTAGCAGCTGCAAGACGCGACTACCTCGATGAATCCGGTGGCCGCTATGTGCACGTGATCGCCGACGGATCCATGGGATCCAGCGGAGACATCGTCAAGGCGTTCGCGTGCGGCGCCGATGCTGCGATGGTCGGTTCGGTTTTCGCGCGCGCAACCGATGCACCTGGACAAGGCGCGCACTGGGGAGCAGAGGCCTGGCATCCGGAACTGCCCCGCGGCGAACGCCACATCATGGATCAAGTCGGCACCTTCGCCGAGATCATGAATGGACCATCCCACCGATCTGATGGGACTGCCAACATCGTCGGTGCACTTCGAAAGGCCATGGCCACCACTGGCTACTCCGACCTCAAGGAGTTCCAGCGTGTCGACATGGTGATCACTTCTCAGGTGGACTGATGCAGGAACTATCACTGCTGCAACGACTGATCGCAACGGGCACCGATCGTGACGTGATCGAGCCGTTCACGGGCGACGTCCTCTACTCCCTACCCACCAGCACCGAGGCCGACGTCGATGCCGCCTTCGAGCGGGCTCGAGCCGTGCAGCCGGGATGGGCTGCAATGTCCCTTGCCTCGCGCTGCGCGGTGATGCTGCGGTTCCACGATCTACTCCTGACTAATCGGCACGCGGGTTTGGATCTGGTGCAGCGGGAAACAGGCAAGGCGCGCAAGGACGCGAACGAGGAAGTGCTCGATGTGTGCATCACGGCGCGGCATTACTCGCGCGATGCGCATCGGCTCCTGCGCCCCCGCCGTCATCTGGGCGCGCTGCCCGGTCTAGTCGGTGTCACCGAGTTGCGTGTGCCCAAGGGTGTGGTGGGCGTCATCTCACCGTGGAACTATCCGGTGACCTTGGCCGCCAGTGATGCGATCCCGGCGATGATCGCCGGCAACGCGATCGTGCTCAAGCCCGATGTGCAGACCACGCAATCTGCACTGTGGATTGCCGACCTGTTGGCACAAGCTGGCTTACCCGAAGGTGTGTTCACCGTGGTGTCCGGGGAAGGACCCGTGGTGGGTCCGTGGGTGATCGATCGCTCTGATTACGTGATGTTCACCGGCTCCACCGCGGTGGGCCGCCAGGTTGCCGCGCGCTGTGGTGATCGCTTGATCGGCTGCTCGATGGAACTCGGCGGCAAGAACGCGATGATCGTGCGCGCCGACTCTGATGCGGAAGTCGCAGCTTCGATAGCGGTGCGTGGCAGTTTCTCCAACTCCGGGCAACTGTGCATCTCGATGGAACGCATCTACGTGCACGACTCGATTTACGAGGAATTCCTCGCCGCCTTCGCGCGGCGGACAGACGGGCTTCGCATGTCTGCGCATGTGGGCTGGGGCTCGGACGTCGGGTCACTGATCTCCCAGAAGCAGCTTGACCGAGTGTCCGAACACGTCGACGACGCTGCCGCGCGCGGCGCCACCGTCGTCGTCGGGGGGAAGGCCCGACCCGACATCGGCCCGTACTTCTTCGCCCCGACCATCCTCACCGGCGTGGACGATTCGATGACGCTGTGTTCGGTCGAGACCTTCGGACCTGTGGTGGCTGTGTATCCGGTGGGCTCCGATGAGGAAGCGGTACGCCGGGCGAACGACACTGAATACGGACTGAATGCCTCGGTGGTCAGCCGCGACAACCGGGCGGCGCAAGCGATCGCCCGGCTGCTACGAGCTGGCACGGTCAACGTGAAGGAGGGGTACGCCGCGGCCTGGGCCAGCAAGCGGGCCCCGATGGGCGGCATGGGTGCCTCGGGCCTGGGGCGCCGGCACGGCGATGAGGGGATGCTCAAGTACACCGAGGCGCAGACCATCGCTACCCAGCGTGCTTTGGGATTCGGTCCGCAATTCGGGTGGTCCGATGAGCGTTGGGGTGACACTCTTGCCTCGGCAATGGGCCTGATGAAGAAGTTGGGCCTGAAGTAGGAGGTCTGATGGCAGCGCCGAACAGCGATCCGGTTGAGTTCGACCTCGATGTCGCGATCATCGGTTCGGGGTTCGGGGGTTCGGTTTCCGCGCTCCGGTTGACCGAGAAGGGCTACCGGGTCGGGGTATTCGAGGCGGGCCGGCGATTCCGTGATCAGGACTTCGCGAAGTCGTCGTGGGATCTGCGCAAGTTCCTGTGGGCACCGCTGCTCGGCATGTTCGGCATCCAGCGTTTCCATGTGCTGAAAGACGTCGCGGTACTCGCCGGTGCGGGGGTGGGTGGTGGCTCTCTCGTCTACGCGAACACGCTGTACGTCCCGGGTCATCGGTTCTTCGCCGATCCTCAATGGTCGGGCATCGCCGACTGGGCGAGCGAACTCGCTCCCTATTACGACCAGGCCGGCCGCATGCTCGGCATCGCCGACAACCCGACGATGACTCCCTCGGACATCGTGATGAAGCAGGTGGCCGACGACATGGGAGTAGGCCACACCTTCCGGATGACGCCTGTCGGTGTCTACTTCGGCACGCCGGGAGTTACTGCGCCGGATCCGTACTTCGGTGGGCGCGGTCCCGCGCGCACCGGGTGCATCGAGTGCGGGGAGTGCATGACCGGCTGCCGCTGGGGTGCGAAGAACACCCTGCCTAAGAACTACCTGCACTTGGCCGAACTCGCTGGCGCCCGCATTTATCCGATGACCACCGTGGTGGGGATCGATCCGCTGCCCGATGGCGGCTTCCGAGTCGAGACGCAGGCCACCGGAATGATCGGTAATCGCATTCGGCGCTGGTACACCGCTGAGCAGGTGATCGTCGCAGCGGGCACGTACAACACTCAGAGGTTGTTGCACAAAATGAAGGACTCCGGTCGGCTGCCACGGTTGTCGCGCTTGCTCGGTCGGCTCTCGCGCACCAACTCCGAATCGATCCTCGGTGCGGTCGCGCGCACTGTCACCACGACCGGCGAGGACTTTACCAAGGGCGTGGCGATCACCTCGAGCTGGTACCCCGATGAGAACACCCACGTGGAGCCGGTGCGCTATGGCAAGGGATCGAACTCGATGGGTCTGTTGCAGTCGGTGCTCACCCAGCCACGTGCGGGTGTCCCGCGTTGGCGGGTGTGGGCCGAAGAACTGTTGCGCCAGCCCGGGGTGGCTGCGCAACTGTTCAACGTGCGTAAGTGGTCCGAGCGCACGGTGATCTCGCTGATCATGCAGCCGGTGGACAACTCGCTGACCTTGACCGGTAAGCGGGGCCGCTTCGGTCGCTGGAAGTTGACCACGGACCAGAGCCAGTCCACGCCCGCGCCCACTTACATGCCGGTAGCGCAAGACGTGGTGCGCCGCGTTGCGGACAAGATCGGCGGGATTCCCGGCGCGAGCGTGTTTGAGAATTTCGATGCCGCTTTGACTGCGCACTTCGTGGGTGGTTGCGTGATCGGCGCTGATGCCGAATCCGGTGTGGTCGACGCCTACCACCGAGTATTCGGGTACGAGGGCCTACACATCGTCGACGGCTCCACAATCACGGCGAACCTGGGCGTAAACCCGTCGCTGACAATCACCGCTCAGGCCGAGCGCGCCATGGCGATGTGGCCGAACAAGGGCCAGGCCGACCAGCGGCCTCCAGTGGGTGCGACGTACCTGCCAGTACCGGCGATTGCGCCTACCAATCCGATCGTTCCCGAGTCTGCGCCGGGGGCTTTGCGGTTGCCGCTGACCGGACGCAAGCAGCGAGTCTGATGATTGCAACGAAGGGGCGGACCCTCAGCCCCGCCCCTTCGACACTGGGAATCTGTCAGGAGATGCCGGCCGCCTGAGCCACCGCGCGCTTCGTGAGCACGCGAGCGAGGTGCTTGCGGAAATCGACATCGGCGTCCTCGTCCGCGAACGGATCGATGCCATCGGATGCCTTATTCGCGGCGGCTTCGATGTCCGCCATGGTGCTGGCACCCACGAGGGCCTGCTCCACCGTGGTCGCCCGCACCGGTGTGCCACCTACGTTGGTCAGCCCGATCCGAGCCTCGGCGATCTTTCCGCCGTCCATACGAACGGCGGCTGCGACACCGACGATGCTCCACGCCTGCGCGGTCCGATTGAACTTCTCGTAGTGCGTGCCCCACCCGTCGTATTTGGGGAACGCCACGCTCACGAGGAGTTCGTCCTCACCGACGGCCGTCTCGAACGGTCCGATGAAGAACTCCGAGGCCGGCACCGTGCGACGGCCGCTCGGACCGGCGATGGTGAACTCCGCATCCAGCGCGAGAGCCACCGGTGGCTGATCGGCACGCGGGTCAGCATGCGCGAGCGAGCCGCCCACCGTGCCGCGGTGCCGGATCTGCGGGTCGGCCACCGTCTCGGTCGCCTGGGCTAGCAGTGCCACCGAAGCCTTGACAGCAGGATCGGTCATCACGGAGTGATGCGTCGCACCAGCACCGATGGTGACTTTGTCGCCACTGGCGTCGATGTCCTTGATCTCATCGATCGCCGAGCAGTCGACGATCAACTCTGGGGCATTGAGGCGCTGTCGCAGCACCGGGAGCAAGGACTGTCCGCCACCGAGGATCTTGGCGTCGTCGCTACTTGCCAACGCGGCGAGCGCCTCGTCGACGGTGGTAGCGCGCTTGTAGTCGAATGCTGCGGGGATCATGCTTGGCCTCCCTTCGCGGCCTGGATGGTCTTCCAGACGGTCATCGGCGTTGCCGGCATGGCCATGTCCGTCACGCCCATGTGCCGAAGCGCGTCGACGATGCCGTTGATGATCGCCGGTGTGGAGGCGATCGCTCCTGCCTCACCCACGCCCTTAGTACCCAGCGGATGGGTGGTGGACGGCGTGACCGTGTGGCCGGTGGTGAACGACGGTAGATCCGGCGCTGCCGGGATCAGATATGTGGACAGGTTCGCATTCAGCGGCAGGCCGTCCTCGTCGTAGAAGGCGCCTTCA
The DNA here is from genome assembly GCA_049435845.1 of Candidatus Nanopelagicales bacterium. GTDB lineage: Bacteria > Actinomycetota > Actinomycetes > S36-B12 > S36-B12 > S36-B12. The sequence goes on from JBMTHB010000028.1 coordinate 8,945, forward strand.
TACAGCGCCTGCCCGATGCCCTGGGCGAGACCACCATGCACCTGACCCTCGACGATCATCGGGTTCACCTGCACGCCGACGTCGTCCACTGCCACGTACTTGCGCAGTGTGACCTTGCCGGTCTCGGTGTCGACCTCCATGGCTGCCAGGTGAGTGCCGTGCGGGTAGGAGAAGTCCTCCGGATCCACCGTGGCCTCACCCTGCAACGTCGGCTCGACACCGTCGGGCAGGGTGTGTGCGGTGAAGGCCTCGAAGGCGACTGCCGCAAGCGGCTGAGCCTTCTCCGGATCACCCTTGACCGTGAACTGACCATCGGCGAAATCAAGATCGCCTGGCGAGCACTCGAGTTGATGCGCGGCGATGACGCGCGCCTTCTCGATCAGATTCTCCGCGGCCTTCTTGATCGCTTGACCACCTACTGCGAGCGAACGCGAGCCGTAGGTGTCCATGCCATAAGGCGCTCGGCCGGTGTCGCCGTGAACCACCTCGATGTCGTCCACACCGATGCCCAGGATGCTGGCCGCGATCTGGCTCCACGCCGTCTCGTGACCCTGGCCATGCGGTGAGGTGCCCGTGATCAGCTCGACCTTGCCGGTGGGCAGCATGCGGATGGTCGCGTGCTCCCAACCGCCGGCCACATACTTCAGCGCACCGAGTGTTCGCGACGGCGCTAGACCGCACATCTCGGTGAAGGTCGAGATGCCGATACCGAGTTGCACCGGATCACCGGACTCCCGACGACGCTGCTGCTCGGCGCGGAGCTCGTCCATGCCGAATAGGTCAAGTGCCTTGGCGGTCGCTGCCTCGTAGTTGCCGGTGTCGTAGGTGAGTCCGGCGATGGTGGTGTATGGGAACTCATCGTGCTTGATCCAGTTCTTCTCGCGAAGTGCCATCGGATCCATACCGAGTTCCGCGGCGAGTTCATCAACGATGCGCTCGATCGCGTAGGTGGCTTCCGGGCGACCCGCACCTCGGTACGCATCCGTGGGCGTGGTGTTGGTGAACACACCCGTGCACTGGAAGTCGTAGGCGTCCATCTTGTAGATCGCCGGGTACATGAACAT
>JBMTHB010000029.1:0-9907 GCA_049435845.1 Candidatus Nanopelagicales bacterium
GCCAACTTCTACGGGGATATGGACGACGCCATCAACGCCGGCGATCCATCCGATCGGGTGTTCGCCTGGTGGCTACTGACCAGCGATCGTGCAGTTCAGGCTGCCGCGCAGCCCCTTCCTGCGGTCCGAGTCGCCGATCTACGTGATGTCCGAATCATCGACACTCCGGAGGACATCGTGGCGGTGCGCCGACAGTCACCCACCGATGCGGCGTCGTGGCGAATGTGCGTCCGCCAGCAGTTCCTCGATGCGTTCGAAGCCGGCTATCGCGTTATCGGCCTCGATACCGACGGTTCTTACGTCCTCACGGGAGAGAAGGAACGATGACGATCGAAGCGCTGCGGCTGCATTCCCTCGAGATCCCACTCGTGCGTCCCTTCCGAACGAGTTTCGGAACTCAAGAGGTGCGCGACGTCGTGCTCGTCGAGGCGATCGACGCCGACGGACGTCGAGGGTGGGGTGAGTGCGTGACTATGGCCTGGCCCGGCTACAACGCCGAGTACACCGATGGCGCCGTCGCTGTCATCGAGCGCTACCTCGCACCGATCGTGCTGGGCAAGGCTTGGAGCCCGGAGAACTTACGTAATGCGCTGGACGTGATCCGCGGACATGAGTTGGCCAAGGCATCGGTATCCACGGCCGTGCTCGACGCGTGGCTGCAGGAACGCGAGACGTCTCTTGCTTCATATCTGGGTGCGGTGCGCGATCGGGTCGAGTGCGGGGTCAGCGTCGGCATTCCCACCTCCGAATCCATCACCGCTCTGCTGGAGGAGGTCGATGGTTACATCCAAGCGGGCTACCGCCGGATCAAGTTGAAGATCGAGCCAGGATGGGATCTGGAACCGGTTGCTGCCGTACGTGAACGCTGGCCGACGATTCCCTTGCAGGTGGATGCGAACCAGGCGTACACCCGCGAGCACGCGCACCATCTCGCGCGGCTCGACGAATTCGATCTGCTGTTGATCGAGCAACCACTCGGCGAACAGGACTGGTGGGGGCATCGACTGGTCGCGGAGGTGTGCTCGACCCCGATCTGCCTCGACGAATCGATCCTGTCGGTCGAGTCAGCGGAATCGGCAATCGAATTCAAGGCGGCGTCGAACATCAACATCAAACCAGGACGAGTCGGTGGATTCGTGCAAGCAAAGGAGATCCATGACCTGTGCTTGTCCCGGAATATCCCGGTGTGGTGTGGCGGGATGCTCGAGACCGGTGTCGGTCGAGCGGCGAACGTGGCGCTGGCGGCGCTCCCTGGCTTCACCTTGCCGGGGGACACGAGTGCCTCGAATCGGTACTACGCCCAGGATGTGACGGATCCGTTCGTGCTCGAGGACGGGATGCTGCCCGTGCCCTCCGGACCGGGAATCGGGATCTCGCCGATCCCCGAGCACCTGGAGCGGATGCGCGTCGACCTCGTGGAGTTGACCGCTACGCGCTGATCTGCATAGTGGCGATGCCGACGATCCGGGAGACGGCCAGGGTGCGCACCTGCTCGGCGTGGTGGTCGTAGGCGGTCAAGGATCCGCCGCCGAGTCTGATCGGATCCACGAGTAGCACCGCTGTCGAACCATCGGATTCGACATGAGCGAGATGGATCGTCTCGTTGTGATCGATGGAGTAACGCAGCTGGGCGACGACCGTGGCACTTTCCATCTTCGGAACCTCGATTTCGGCCCGCACAGGCGAAACCGACTCCCGTGATTCCTGAGCGCGCAGCACCCGCACCGCCCGGTCCAACGTGGCCGGCGTGGCAGTAGATCGGAACCGGCGGCGTGCCCTGGGCTCCGGTGGCGCCGTGAAGCGTGGCCTGCTCGAGGGTTGGGAGCGAGCTGCGTCGGTGAGCAGGTAGGCGACTGGCTGGGGCAGGGCATTCGTACTCACCGATTCCAGGAATCTGATCCACTCCTGTGGATCGGGGTCCACCTCGAGTGCTCGCTTGATGGACGTCGACGTCAGACGCAGCACGGTCGCATGACCTCGAGACTCGATGTCGGCTATTTCCCGCAGGCGTCGACCGACCGCTGGTCGGAGCGGTCCGGGGGCGATGATCGTATGGTCCGCCTGCACATGGACGTGCTCTCCTTCGGCCACGAGGCCACCAACCGACTTCTTCGTCATGGCTGCAACGTCATCGCCGTCCGCCGCGAGGTGTCCTATACGAGTCAGGTGTCCTAGGGCCACCACTCCGAGCGCCTCGGCTTCCCGCCATAGCGTCTCGATTACGCCGGCCCGCTTCTTGCCGGCTCGACGTGGCCAGCGAAAGTCGATGACCGCTGCGACAGTGCGCGCATCACATGCACCGGGTGAATCGGCCAACGCGGCGAGCAGTTGGCGTCGCCAGGGCGCGATGAACGGATGTTCGTCGGGAGCCAGGGGTTTGTCGGAGGACACGCTTCCGGAGTTCAGCCACGCGTGCACCAAGGTCGCCCACCGCCGTTCCTGGGTCGACTCGCACCAGGAATAGAACGCCTCGGTAGGCATCCAACCGAGGTCCTCCGATGTCGGTCCGATTCCGACCAGACCAGCCGCATGCGCCACGTCGATGGCACACGTGAGTTGGAAGCGGTCGATGTCCAGGGAGTCTGCGAGGGCATCGGCGGCGCGCGTCGACAATCCCCCGGAGCGCAGGACAGGACCTGGTTCGCGGCTCCATCGTTCGCACACTTCCTCGATCACCGACAGCATCCGTCGTGCGTGCAGCGCGGCTTGGGTCTCGACGTCGTCGGCGGCGGATGCGGCCGTGCTGCAGATGGGAGGGGGCCAGCTGGGTAAGGGTGCGTTCATGACCTGATCGCGAACCGCGGTGATGACGTTCACTCTGTCCTTGTTCCCCCACAACAGCGCTGCCGACCAAAGATGATCGACGGCGGTCGAAACAGCAGCGCGGGCCTTGGCTCCGATGTCCTTGGTAGTGGCCTTGACGATCGCCTCGGTGGAGGTCGATCCGGCATCGGACAGCGTGCACGCGACCCGCAGTGCGTAGTGGTGAATAGCGTCGACGTCGTCCAGGAAACGGGATATCGACGGAGCGGTTGCTGCGCGTGTCGTCAGCGCCCGCATATCCGAAGGGATCGGGTGCACGAGATCCGGTCGCGCGGTGAGCAGATCGACCAACTCGGCGTCGGTGCGAGAGCGCAGATCGTCGGCGAGCGTGCGAGGTGGGGAAGCGGACATCCGCACTACGGTACGCGGTCACCTCGACGGGCTCGTGAGGCACGGATCAACCCAAGGATCACCAGCGCCAGCCCCACCCCGGTGATCATCGACAGGAACCACCACGCTCCGGGCAACTGCACGCCGGGGAAAATCAGGGGCAGCAGGGCGATCGAACTGAGGATCAGACCGATCACCGTGACGATCATCCCCACGCGAAGGAGTCGGTCGCTCGGTGCCGCTGCCATATTCCCAGCGTGCCACTTCCCTGCGGGTCACGCGCACGGGCACCCGGCGACGTGTCCACCCGGTCGGTCGGGTGCGTAGTATCGAGTCCGCTCGAGCGCCCACGCGCACACGACAGGAGAAGGCCGTGCCCACAGGGACCGTGAAGTGGTATGACTCCGAAAAGGGGTTCGGATTCGTCACCGCCGACGACGGTGAGGATGTGTTCGTGCACGTGTCCACGCTGCCTGCCGGTGTTGCCGCCCTTCGTCCGGGTAGTCGGGTGGAGTTCGGCGTAGTGGACGGGCGCCGCGGAAAGCAGGCGCTGTCGGTGAAGATCCTCGAGACTCCCTCTGTCGCCAAGGGCGTTCGAAAGCCGGCCGACGACATGGCGATCATCCTCGAGGACTTGATCAAGTTGCTCGATGGCGTCTCCGGTCAACTGCGCCGAGGGAAGTACCCCTCCGACGAGATGGCCCGCAAGGCTGCTGCGGTGCTCCGCGCGGTGGCCGACGACCTCGACATCTAGTCCCTCGATGCGGCGTCAGGCGCGGTCGAGCCGGAAGACCCAGATTCCTCGGGTGGACTCGCCGCGACCGGCCACGATCTGGAGCAGCACGCCATCGGCCGGCACCTCCTGCAGATCGGGATAGGTGAACCGGTAGTACGTGGTGTCCAACGGTGTGGTGGTCAGCCGCTGCTGCCCGATTACGGGGGTCCACCCTGCCTCGGCGACGGAGGGGTCGACGCTAATGCCGATGGTGTCGCCGGGCACCACCGGTATGCGAGCCACCACATCTCCCGCGCTGGCTTGGGTCAGAAGTTCCTGCGCACAATCTCCCGGCTCGAGAGCATTGGACTCGAAGGCCCAGCACACTGCCTGACGATGCTCGGTCGTGGTGCCGGAGAAAACCGAAACCCCGGGTGCCGGCTTCTCGCAGCCGCTGAGGAGCACGGCAGCGGCCAGGGCGACGACGGTGACTGCGGCCGCGCGGGAACCTCGGCCGGAATGTGCACGGGGCATGTCTCCGACAGTACCGGGCCACCCGCAGACCCGCCGAATCGCGCGGTGGTCCACAATCGACCCGTGCCAGTGCGACCTGTGCCGACGACGGACGCGGACTCGATGACGACCAGCAACCTGCCCAAGGAGGACGCTGTGCTGCGCGATGCTCGTGATCTGGCCCACGACGCCATCACCGACGACGTAGGTCCGAAGATCGTCGGTGACCACGTGGGGTTCGTGATGGAAGCCGAGCGCATCGGTACGCACACGTTCGCGTGCACCGATCCGGCATACGTCGGATGGCGGTGGGCGGTCACGGTGTCCCGTGCACCCCGCGCGAAGTCCGCGACCATCTGCGAGATCGTGCTTCTTCCGGGACCGGAGTCCTTGCTAGCACCGCAGTGGGTGCCGTGGAGTGATCGCATCCTTCCAGGAGATCTCGGTGTGGGAGACGTGCTCCCCACACCGGCGAACGATCCACGACTCGTCGCCGGTCTCACCGGTGCCGATGAGATCGACGCGATCATCGATCGCGATGAACCGCGCGGCTGGACCGGCTGGGAGGTGGGCATCGGCCGGGTGCGTGTCTTGTCGGTCGATGGTCGCGATGACGCTGCAGATCGTTGGGACGGCGGCGAATTCGGTCCACACGCCGCGATGGCTGACGCAGCCCCTAAGCCTTGTGCAACGTGCGGCTTCCTGGTGCATGTGACGGGCCCGCTCTCGCAGGCATTCGGGGTGTGTGCGAATGAGTTCGCCCCAGCCGACGGACGCTTGGTCTCCTTGGCATACGGCTGTGGCGCGCACTCGGAGGTCGTCGAGCCGGATGCCGCCGGCGTGGACCTCTGACGTTCGCAATCTCAGTTCGATAGTTCGCTGCGAAGCATTCGAGTCCGACGCCACCACAGGAAGACGAGTCCGATCACACCGCTGATGGTTCCGATCAGGCACACGCCCCACCACCACACCCCCGCATCCGGGATCTGCGGACCGATGATGAACGTCACCGCGACCAGGGCGATGATCCATGCCATGGTGCCGACGAGCGCAGCCGGAATCGCGGTCCGATCACTCTTGCTACCGGCGTGCGACATCGATTCCTCCGCTAGCAAGTATGGCGCGGTGCGCTCGTAGGCTGGGCAATGTGGACCCTCGGACTCGCCGCATCCTCACCTTGCTGGTGCTATTCGGAGCGGTGGCAGTCGTGTTCGTCGCTGCGATCGTCTCGCGTTGATCCGTCAGCTATTCACGGGCATCCTCGGTTGCCTACTGGTTGTCGTCACTGGAATCACCGGGCTGGCGGCCCCTCGATACGCCGCAGCGGTAGACGAAGCCCAGTGGCAGGAGTTGTGCCGTTTCGACGATCCACGACTGGTCGAGATCAGCGGAATGGCGCCTTCGATTCGACACCCCCATGTGGTGTGGGTACACAACGACTCCGGTGACGCGGCGATCCTCTACGCGGTCGATACCCGAACGTGCGAGACGGTGGGTGAGCTCCGCCTTCGAGGGGTGAAAGCACGTGATTTCGAAGGACTCGCGAGCAGCACCGATGAACAGAAACGGGCTTTCCTCTGGGTGGGCGATATCGGTGACAATCGTGACTCGTGGCCTGATGTGAGTATCCACCGAGTTCGCGAACCCGATCGGCTGGGAAGCCGCACGCGCCCTGCCACCACATGGCGATTCACCTACCCTGATCGACCCCACAATGCCGAGACGCTGATGGTGCTGGGTGAGCGTGGCTGGGTGGCGACCTGGCAGTTGGCCGCAGGGGGCCTGTACTCGATCCCTGCCCTTGCCCAAAGGCCGACTGGACGGGTGTCCATCGCCGAGCGCGTGGGAGATGTCGGATCCTTGATCACCGATGGCGCCATGCATCCATCCGGACACGGATACGTGCTTCGGGACTACTTGGATGTTCACGTATTCCAGGGTCTACCGCCGGGGCGTCGTATCGCGAAGCTCGCGCTGCCACCGCAGGCACAAGGTGAGGCGATCGCGTGGGCACCCGATGGGCGTAGCGTCTTCATTGCCAGCGAGAACGACCCGCGCCTGATCCGGGTAGATCTGCCGTGGTGGGTGCTGGCCTCGCTTCGACCGCCGGACCACCTCGTCGATTGAGCTGTGAGCGGTGGTCGATCATCCGACGAATCAGCCGACGAATCAGCCGACGATCGGATCCCTGGACTTCACCGGTTTGGCGATGACCAGCACCAAGGCAGTCGCGAGCATCACCGGGACGATCAGGAATGCGGCATGGACCCCGATGCTGTCCGAGAGGGCACCCAGCACGAAAGGAGCCACGCCCCCGGAGGCGCCGGCAGCGACCGAACTGAGCCCCGATGCCTTGTCGATGAGCCCCCCGGAGCTGGCGACTGCGCGGGAGACCCCGATGGGCCACTGGATCGACAGTCCCAGGCCGACGACGAAGAGTGCCAGCACGATCACCCAGGTGTTGGTGGACAACCAGGCAAGGGTGAAACCAGCGAGCGCGATGAGGATCGATGCGATGAGCATGCGATCGACGCTCCAGGTCTGCGCGAGTCTGCTGCCGTAGGCGCGACCGAGGAACATTCCACCGGTGACCGCCGCGAGGGTTGCCGCCGCCGCAGCGGCGCCGAGGCCGGCACGCTCGCGCAGGAGATCCGCACTCCACAAGGTGATGGTGAATTCCGTCGCCAACAGCAGGCCGACCACCGCAAGGGACCACCAGAAGGGTCGCGGCATTTGGACCTTGTCGGCTCGAACCGGATGGGTTCGGGCAGGGAAGTCGGCGCGCACAACTTCGGGTGATGAATCGTTTCGATTGCGCAGCACCTCCGAGATGAGCAAAGCGACGACTAACGCCCACAACCCAGCTCGCCAGCCGATGGCCAGTGCGGTGGTAGCGCCGATGACCAACGGAACGATGAAACCGAAGAACGCAGCCAGCGCATTCGCTTGCGTCAACGCCGCTGGTCCGGCACTGCCCTGGTAGTCCAGGATGAATGCGTTGGTGGTGACGATCATCGCGACGCCGCCAGTGGAGACGATCGCCGTGCCTAGCAGGCTTGCGGCGAGTCCGAAAGGTGCGGTGTACACCAGAAGTCCGATGCACATCACCACGATGGCGTAGCGGATGACTCGTCCACGTCCCCATCGGGCGATGAGTCGCGGCGCAAGGAGGCCAGCGGCGATGTTGGCGAGGGCGAACACAGCAGCATGCAGCGAGGCGACAGTGCGCGAAGTGCCCTGCTCATCGCGCAACAGCGCCTGCGTGGCCCCGAATCCGTAAATGAAGAACGCGAAGAGAGCCAATTGGCTGTAACTGATCCAGGTGATGCGATCGAGGTTCGGTCGACGCCCGGAGTCGGGCGACGACGCACTCACGTCAATTGCGAGATGACATAGTCCAGACAGCCGGTGAGGGCTCGGACGTCATCGGGCTCCACAGCAGGAAACACGGCGATGCGGAGCTGGTTGCGACCTAGTTTGCGGTACGGCTCGGTGTCGACGATTCCGTTCGCACGCAACGTGCTGGTGATCGACGTGGCGTCGATGGCGTCGTCGATGTCGATGGTGACCACGACCGCTGAGCGCTGGGCGGGATCGGCGACGAAAGGTGTCGCCACATCGGACCGCTCTGCCCAGTCGTACAGGATCCCGGACGATTCCCGAGTGCGTGCGGTACACCAGTCCAGGCCCCCGTTGCCGTTGAACCAGTCCACCTGCTCGGCCATCAAGAAGATGGTGGCCAGCGCTGGCGTGTTGTACGTCTGATCCTTGAGCGAGTTATCGACGGCGGTCTCCAGGTCCAGGAAGTCGGGGATCCACCGACCGGATGCCTTGATCCGCGCCGACCGGTCCAGTGCCGCTGGGGACATCAGCGCGATCCACAGACCACCATCGGAACCGAAGGACTTCTGTGGGGCGAAGTAGTAGGTGTCGAATTGCGATGGATCCACCGGCAGCCCACCTGCACCGGAGGTGGCGTCCACCAGCATCAGAGCCCCGGGGTCGGCCCCGACCACACGTTGCGGTTGGACGACCACACCCGTGGAAGTCTCGTTATGCGGTGATGCGTAGGAGTCGATACCGGCTTCGGCGATGAATTCCGGCGCTGTACCGGGGTCGGCCTTGATGATCGTCGGGTCGCCGAGATGTGGTGCTTTCTTTGCACCGGAGGCGAACTTCGCCCCGAACTCCCCGAACGACAAGAACTGGGCGCGGTCCTCGATCAAACTGAAGGTCGCGACGTCCCAGAACGCAGTCGATCCACCGTTGCCGAGCACCACTTCGTAGCCGTCGGGTAGGGAGAACAGCGTGCGCAAGCCCGCGCGGAGCCGTCCGACCTCGGACTTGACCGTCTTCTGCCGGTGCGATGTGCCCAGATAGGACTGCCACACCCGCTCGAGTGCCTGGACTTGTTCGTGACGAACCTTCGAAGGTCCGGCGCCGAAGCGTCCGTCGCCGGGCAGTAGTTCAGAGGGGATGCGGATGTCCTCGGACACGATCGGATGGCTCCTGTGAGTTAGCGGAACCTCAAGTATCGCGGGTGGGCGCAGACGTCGCCACGCAGGGCTCGTGCTCTCTGATCTGGGCTGTCAGGTCTACGGCTGGATGAGCCAGGAGGGTCGAACCATGTCCGGATCCCAGCCCGGAACTTGGTCTGGACGGCGAGGTCGGGGGCCGACGTACCGGGCGGATGGTCGAATGAGCCGCCCCGTGCGCTTTTGCTCCAGGATGTGGGCGCTCCATCCGGCGATGCGAGCGCAGGTGAACATAGAGGTGAACATCTTCGATGGGACTTCGGCGTAGTCCAAGATGACCGCCGACCAAAATTCGACGTTCGTCTCCAAACTGCGATCAGGTCGGCGGTTGCGCAATTCTTCGAGCGCTGCCTGCTCGAGCGCTACCGCCACCTCGTACCTGGGTGCGTTCAACTCGCGTGCAACATCGCGCAGCACGCGGGCGCGAGGATCCTCCGCGCGGTACACGCGATGACCGAAACCCATCAATCTCTTTCCGGAGTCGAGTGTCTGCCGGACGAACGCACCAGGATCCTCGGAGCGTTCGACTTCCTCGAGCATCGACAACACCCGAGCCGGCGCCCCACCGTGCAACGGGCCGCTGAGTGTGCCGATCGCACCGGAGATCGCGGCGGCGACGTCGGTGCCGGTCGACGCACTTACCCGTGCAGTCAGGGTTGAGGAATTCAGGCCATGCTCGGCTGCGGCGACGAAATAGGAATCGACGGCTTGTACGTGACGCGGGTCGGGCTCACCGCGCCACCGGATCATGAATCTCTCCACGATCGTGTTCGCTTGATCGATCTCGGCCTGCGGAACCATCGGCAGTCCCAGCCCGCGCGCGGATTGTGCGACGAAGGACAACGCCATCACCGATACGTGCGCCAGATTCTCGCGGGCGGTCTCGTCGTCGAAGGGCAGGTAGGTGCGGTAGCGGTCGAAGGCGGCGACGACCTCGGCCAGCGCTTCGCGGAGGGCTTCGAGCGTGAAGTCGCGCGTGTGGTAGTCGGCC
>JBMTHB010000030.1:0-9658 GCA_049435845.1 Candidatus Nanopelagicales bacterium
CTCGAATGCTCGGTCACCATCACAGGTGGCAAGCTCACTACCTACCGTCGAATGGCGCAGGACGCGGTGAACCTGGTGACGTCCACGCCGTGCTCCACCACGCGGATCGCCCTCATCGGTGCGTCACCGAAGGAGCCGATCCGTTCACCGGGATTCTTCGACCCCGACCCGTGGGTCATGCGCTACGGAGCCGAGGCACCCCGGGTCCGGGCCCTGGCTGCGGTCCTGCCGGATCCGGAAACGGCACTTGCTCCCCTGACCGCGCATACCAGCGTGGCGCAGGTCGACATCGTTCACGCTTTGCTGCACGAGGGCGCGCGCGATGCAGCCGATGTGATCGAACGACGGTTGCGCTTGGATGCGGTCGAATCCGAGATTCCCATCGTCCGCGACGTTGTGCAGCACGTGATCGACGCTCTAGCCGGCGCGGGTGTCCACTGAGCGAGAACGCACCGCTGCGCGCGATCACCGTCAACGCGCTGGGTATCGGAGTGGCCACCGGTGCCTACGCGCTGTCCTTCGGCGCGATCTCCGTCGCCAGCGGGCTCGATGTCTGGCAGACGCAGATCCTCAGCCTGGGGATGTTCACCGGTGCCTCCCAATTCGCGCTCGTGGGCGTTCTAGGGGCCGGTGGCGGCACCCTCGCCGCGGTGTTGACGGCCCTGCTACTCGGGGCCCGCAACTCGCTGTACGCACTGAGCCTGCGGCCTGTCCTCGACGGTGGATCCCACCCGGCGTGGTGGCGAATACTCGGACGAGCTCACCTCACGATCGACGAGTCGACCGCGATGGCGATTCGCTATCCGGCGGGTTCACGGCAAGCACGGCATGCGTTCATCGCGACCGGTCTATCGATCTTCGTGCTGTGGAACCTGGGCACGTTGATCGGCGCACTCGGGGCCACAGCGCTCGATGATCCCCGGGTACTGGGGCTCGACGCCGCCGTGCCCGCAGGATTCATCGCGCTGCTGTGGCCGCGGTTGCGTGATCGCTCCGCGATCGCCCTCGCGGTCGTCAGCGCAGCAGTAGCGATCGCACTCGTACCCGTCCTGCAGCCCGGGTTGCCCGTGCTGGCGGCGGCATTGGTCGCGGTCATCGCCGAGCGGGTAATGGCGCGATCGGAGCGGGCGACATGATCTGGCCAGCGGTGATCATCGGTTCGCTCGGTGCGTACCTGTTGAAGTTGACCGGCTACGTGATTCCGGCTCGGTTGCTGGAGAACCCGCGACTGCGCAGACTCACCGCGCTCCTGCCGATAGCCCTTCTTGCCGCGTTGGTCGGTGTGCAGACGTTCTCCACCGGTACGGCGTTGCAGATCGACGCCCGACTGGCCGGACTCGCAGCCGCCATCGTCGCGCTCGTGCTGCGTGCTCCATTCCTGGTGGTAGTCCTCGTCGCTGCGATCACCGCTGCCGTGCTACGAGCCGGTGGGCTCGCTCCGTGATGCCTGGCCGTGTGATGTCTAACCGCGTGAAGAGTTGAACAGTGCCGCCGCCCGTCGCATCGCCGCACGCGCACGCTTGCGGTCCCGGGCGTCTTCGTAGGCGATAGCGAGCCGGAACCACGCTCGCCACTGGTCGGGTTCGTCTTGCGCTGCCTGGGCGTACTCGGCGAAGGCTGCGTCGGCATCCTCCTTGGTCGGACGGCCCGAGGGCGTGAGTCGACCGTGGTAGTGCGGGAGCCCACCCTCCGTGGCCAATTGCCGTCCCATCGCCCGGGTGCTCCAGCCGAACAGCAACTCGCGCGCGATCAACGCAACGCCCATGATCGGGATAACGACGATGGACAGCGCGAGCACGATCTGCACCGGATCGCCGGACGACAGCAGGACCCAGGCCCGGGTGATCGCCAGAAACGCGTACGCCACGCTGCCGATGGCCATCAAGGCGATGAATACGCCGATCGCTTTCGGGTTCATTAGCGGCTACAGGTCGAGGTAGTCGGCGAGGCCGACGTGCACACCCGGGTATCGGGCGACAGAACGCACCGCGAGGATCACACCGGGCATGAAGCACGCCCGGTCCAGGGAGTCGTGGCGGATGGTGAGGGTCTCACCGGCACCACCGAACAGCACCTCCTGGTGGGCGATCAGTCCCCTAAGTCGAACCGAGTGGATCGGTACCTCGTCGACGCTCGCCCCGCGCGCCCCGGGAAGCGCCGACGATGTCGCATCGGGATTGGCGGCGGATCCGGACTGTCGGCGCGCGGCCGCGATCCCCTGCGCCGTGTGGGTCGCGGTTCCCGAAGGTGCATCCACCTTGTCTGGATGATGCAACTCGATCACTTCGACGGACTCGAAGTAGGGGGCGGCCATGGCCGAGAACCGCATCATCAAGACGGCTCCGATGCTGAAGTTCGGCGCGATGAGGACCCCCACCCCCGGCTGCTGCTGCGCCCAGGCGCGAACCTGCGACAGCCGGTCGTCGTCGAATCCGGTTGTACCGACTACGCAGTGCATATCGTGACCGATGGCGAACTCCAGATTCGCCATCACGGCATCGGGTGTCGTGAAGTCGACGATCACCTGGCACTGCGCGTCCACCAAGGCGTCGAGCGGATCGCCGAGGTCCACGGCGGCGGCCAGCACCAGCTGGTCGGCTTCCTCCACGGCCTGCACCACCGCCGCGCCCATGCGTCCGCGGGCTCCGAGCACACCTACCCGGATGGCAGCTGACTCCGCGATGGACATGGCGGTCAGCCTACGGCGTTGAAGGTGTGCGTCTGATCGAACGGCCCGATGGCCGCCAGGGTGAACGATTGGGTCAGTAGGTCCTGCGCGATGGCGTGCACATCCTCGGCGCTCACTGCATCGACACGGTGCAGCAGTTGATCGATCGTCTGCAAGGGCTCATCGTGCAATTCCGCCCGCGCTATCCGGGTCATGCGGGATGCAGGATCCTCCTGGCCGAGCACCATCGATCCCTTCACCTGTCCCTTGGCACGCTGCAGTTCCTCCGAGGTCAGGCCGGTGCGCGCCACCGCCTCCAACTCGCTCAAGCAGACATCGAGCACGGTGTCGGCCTTGCTGGGCAAGCACCCCGCGTACAGGCCGAAGACACCCGTGTCGGCGAAGGACTGGGCGTAGGCGTAGACCGAGTACGCCAGACCCCGCTTCTCGCGAACCTCCTGGAAGAGTCGAGAACTCATCCCCCCGCCGAGGGCGGTACTCAGCACCGACACCGCGAACCGGCGATCGTCACCGCGGCGGATCCCGGGGGCACCGAGCATCAGGTGGGCCTGCTCAGTGGGACGCGACGAGATCCGTACCGGCTCACTGACCGAGCGTCGGCCGCGCTCGGATCCCTTCGCACCCGACCGGGCGGGACGCGGTTCCATGGTCGGATCGAGTCGGCCAGAGAAGATCCGCTTGACATCGCGCACCACTGCGGCGTGATCGACGTTGCCCGCAACCGACACGACCATGGCGTCCGGGGTGTAGGCCGAGCGGTAGAACCGCTTGATCGCACTGCGGGGCAGTGCAGTGATGGTGTCGACGGTGCCCAGGATCGGGCGACCTAGGGGTGTGTCACCGAACATCGCTCGCGCGAATTCATCGTGCACCAAGTCGCCAGGATCGTCCTCGTACATCGCGATCTCCTCGCAGATGACGGCACGCTCGGATTCGATGTCGTGATCGTGCAGTGTCGCATTCAGCACCACATCGCACACCACATCCAGTGCCAAGGGCAGGTGCTCATCGAGGACGCGTGCGTGATAGCACGTGTACTCCTTGGTGGTGAAGGCGTTCAGATCGCCACCGACGGATTCGATTTGTGCCGAGATCGCCATCGCGTCGCGATGCGTCGTGCCCTTGAACAGCAGGTGCTCGAGGAAGTGCGCCGAACCCATCTGCGAGGGTGGTTCATCGCGTGAACCCGCCGCGACCCAGACCCCCAGCGCTACCGAGCGCACACCAGGTACGTACTCGGTGACGACCCGCAGGCCGCCGGGCAAGGTGGTGCGTCGCACCACTCCCCCGTCGGCGTCACGGATCAACGTGGCGGTCTGGGCGCGCGCGGGCAACGATCAGGCCTCCGCGGAGGACTCAGCCGAATCCTGCTTGTCGGCCTTGTCCAGCACCGGGGTGAGCGAGAGTTTCCCGCGCTGGTCGATCTCCTTGATCTCCACCTGCACCTTGTCGCCCACGTTGAGGACTTCCTCGACGGTGTCGATGCGCTTCTTGTCGGTCAGCTTCTTGATCTCGGAGATATGCAGCAAGCCGTCCTTGCCCGGCATCAGGGAGACGAACGCACCGAAGTTCGTGGTCTTGACCACGGTCCCCAGGTACCGCTCGCCCACCTCGGGCATCGTCGGGTTGGCGATGTTGTTGATCGCGGTACGAGCGGCTTCCGCCGACGGACCGTCGGTGGCACCGATGTAGATCGTGCCGTCGTCCTCGATCGTGATGTCCGCACCAGTGTCCTCTTGGATCTGGTTGATGATCTTGCCCTTCGGCCCGATCACCTCGCCGATCTTGTCCACCGGGACCTTGATGGAGATGACGCGCGGCGCCGTCTCGGCCATCTCGTCCGGGGCATCGATCGCCTCGGTCATCACATCCAGGATGGTCATGCGGGCATCGCGAGCCTGGGTGAGCGCGCCGGCTAGGACATCGGCGGGAATACCGTCGAGTTTGGTGTCCAACTGCAGCGCGGTCACGAAGTCCCGCGTTCCGGCGACCTTGAAGTCCATATCGCCGTAGGCATCCTCGGCACCGAGGATGTCAGTCAACGTGACGTACTTCGTCGCGCCGTCGATCTCACCAGAGATCAGGCCCATCGCGATACCTGCCACCGGTGCCTTCAGCGGAACGCCGGCGTTGAGCAGCGACATCGTGGACGCGCACACCGAACCCATCGAGGTCGAGCCGTTGGAACCGAGAGCCTCGGACACCTGTCGGATCGCGTACGGGAACTCCTCGCGGGTGGGCAGCACCGGTACCAGCGCGCGTTCGGCGAGTGCACCGTGCCCGATCTCGCGCCGCTTGGGTGATCCCACTCGACCGGTCTCACCGGTGCTGTACGGCGGGAAGTTGTAGTTGTGCATGTAGCGCTTGCGATTGTCCGGATTCAAGGTGTCGAGCATCTGCTCCATGCGCAGCATGTTCAGCGTGGTGACGCCCAATACCTGCGTCTCACCTCGCTCGAACAGCGCCGAGCCGTGCGTGCGAGGCAGGATGTCGACCTCCGCGGTGAGGGCACGGATGTCGGTCAAGCCGCGGCCATCGATACGCACCTGATCGCGCAGCACGCGCTCGCGCACCGCCTTCTTGGTCACCGAACGGAAGGCCGCGGACAGTTCCTTCTCCCGGCCTTCGAAGCTTCCAGCGAGTTCGGCGAGGACTCTCGTCTTGATCGCGTCGAGCTTCTCTTCCCGCGGCGCCTTCTCCACGATGGTCAGGGCCTCGCGCACATCACTGGCCGCCAACTTTTCCACCGCCTCGAAGGCGTCGTCCTGGTAGTCCAGGAAGACCGGGAAATCCGCCACCGGCTTGGCTGCTGCGCTCGCCAACTGCTGTTGGGCGATGCACAACGCACGGATGAACGGCTTCGCCGCCTCCAGTCCGGCGCCGACGATCTCCTCGGTGGGAGCCTGGGCACCACCGGCGATCAGATCGACTGTCTTGTCGGTTGCTTCCGCCTCGACCATCATGATCGCGACGTCGTCATCGGCAACGCGACCGGCCACGACCATGTCGAAGACCGCGTCGGCGAGCTGCTCGTGCGTGGGGAATGCAACCCACTGGCCGTTGATCAGCGCGATACGCACACCGCCCACCGGACCACTGAACGGCAGTCCGGCGAGTTGGGTCGACGCCGATGCACCATTGATCGCGATCACGTCGTACAGGTCGTTGGGGTTCAGCGAGAGCACGGTCACCACGACCTGCACCTCGTTGCGCAGACCGTTGGCGAAGGTGGGACGCAAGGGTCGGTCGATCAGCCGGCAGGTGAGGATGGCGTCCTCTGTCGGACGGCCCTCGCGGCGGAAGAACGAACCGGGAATGCGACCCACGGAGTACATCCGCTCTTCCACGTCCACGGTGAGCGGGAAGAAATCGAACTGGTCCTTGGGGTTCTTGGAGGCCGTGGTGGCGCTCAGCAGCAACGTGCCGCCGTCCAAGGAGATGGCTACTGCCCCGGCGGCCTGACGTGCCAGCCGACCGGTTTCGAAGGTGATGGTGCGCTTTCCGTACGCACCGTTGTCGATGACGGCCTCGGCCGTCGCGATCTGGGAACCCGTCACGGGTGCCTCCTGTTTTCTATGTGCGAATACAGGGGCGCCCACGGCGAACGTCCGGTGGCGGTCTTCGATCGAGGCCCCCGGGGAACCTTCCCCGCGGGAGCCACTACCGAGGACCGACGACGACGCTTTCCGTAGCGCCCCGGATCCTGCGTGGTTGTTGCTAACTATTCGGTTGTGTGGGGTGCAAGTCTGTCGAGCAGCGACTAGCGACGGATGCCGACACGCTCGATGATCGAGCGGTATCGGTTGATGTCGGTCTTGGTCAGGTACTTCAGCAGCCGGCGACGCTGTCCGACCAGGATGAGCAGACCGCGGCGGCTGTGGTGGTCATGCGGATGGGTCTTGAGGTGCTCGGTGAGCTCGGTGATCCGCTTGGTGAGCAGCGCGATCTGAACTTCGGGGCTTCCGGTATCGCCGGGCTTAGTCGCGTATTCGGCGATGATCTCTGCCTTGGTCTTGGCGTCGAGCGACATTCACTTTCCTTCCGGGCGCGCTGGCGAACCAGCGATGACCGCACCTTGCGGTCTGGTCACGAGTCACCGAGCGCCCGCCCGGTGACCGTCGAGGATGAAGGCTATCAGGAGGACTCGGGGACCCCCGCCACCGCACGGGCAGCTGCGATGTCGGCCTGCATCTGTGCGATGAAGTCCGCTTCACTGTCGAACACCTGCTGATCCCGGAGTCGACGGGTGAAACCCACCTCGATGGCGCGGTCGTACAGGTCCAGATCGTCGCGGTCGATCACATGGGCCTCGATACGCCGCTCGACCCCGCCGTAGTGCGGATTGCTGCCCACGGAGATCGCCGCGGGCATCGAAGGGCAGTGCCCCTCCAGGACACGAACCCAGCCCGCGTACACGCCGTCGGCAGCAACGGCGCGCTGCGCGCTTACCTCGACGTTCGCCGTCGGCACGCCCAACGTGCGCCCGCGACGGTCACCGTGCACAACGGTTCCCCGGTACGTAAAAGGTCGGCCCAGAACCTCCACGAAGTGGAGGAGATCGGCCTCGGCCAATGCCGTGCGTGCTCGGGTGGATGAGTATCGACCGCCATCGCCGCGCAATTCGACCGGCTGGACATCGAATCCGAACTCTTTTCCGAGGTCGCGGAGCGTCTGGATATCCCCTGACGCGTGACGCCCGAATCGGAAGTTCTCTCCCACGACGACGACATCAGCTTGCGCCCGTTCAACCACTGACTCAAGGATGAATTGTCGCGGAGACTGAAGACTCAACTCGGGTGTGAAAGCGATTATCTGGGTCTCATCCACGCCCGCTTCGAGCAGTTGTTCGACGCGATCGTCGATAGATGAGAGCATCAAGGGCGCCGTGTCGGGGGCGAGGATCTGCAACGGGTGAGGGTCGAACGTCAGGGCGATGACCGTTCCGTCACCGGCGAGTGCACGCGCCTGCGCTATGACCGCTTGATGACCACGGTGAACCCCATCGAAGACCCCGATGATTGCGACCCGTCGTCCCACGTGGGAAGCCTATTGGTCAACCGAGAGTCTCGTAGTCCCGCTTCACGTGCCAGCACGATGTCTCCACTCGATCTATTCCCACCGTCGACTACCGTCGTCCCGTGAGCAAATGGCTGCCAATCGCCGTGCTCGGTTTGGCACAGTTCGTGATGGTGATCGATGGCACCGTCATGAACGTTTCGATTACTACGGTCGTATCGGATCTGGACACCACTGTCAGCTCGATGCAGTTGGCGATCGCGACCTTCACCTTGACTATGGCCGCGCTGATGCTCGCCGGTGCCGGCATTGGCGCTCGCATCGGGCGACGGCGCGCCTTCGTGATCGGCACGATCGTCTACGCAATCGGGTCGCTCACCACCGCGCTCGCCAGCGGATTCGGAATGCTGTTCATCGGCTGGTCCATCATCGAAGGGATAGGCGCTGCTCTGGTGATCCCCGCGATCGCCGCACTCGCTGCGATCAACTACTCGGGTCGAGATAGAGCACTCGCCTACGCACTCTTGGGTGGCATCGCCGGTGCAGCGGCGGCCGCAGGACCGTTGATCGGCGGCTGGGTCACCAGCAACTTCAGTTGGCGCTGGGTGTTCGCAGCCGAGACGATCATGATCGTCATCGCGATCCTGCCGCTGAGCAGCAAGATCAAGGACCTACCGCCGGTCAAGTCACCGGGTCGCTTCGACTTCGCGGGCGTTGCGCTGTCGGCCCTGGCCATGGGCGTTGTGGTGCTCGCCTTGGTGTCCGCGAGCACGTGGGGCTTCGTGGTGCCTTTGGATCCGCCATTCGAGGTGTTCGGCTTCTCCCCTACCATCCCCGTGGTCATCCTCGGATTGCTCATCGGTTGGGCGTTCGTCGGGTGGGAACGACACCTTGCGACCACACTTCGCGAACCGCTGGTCGGCACCGCCCTGTTCGGCATCGCTTCACTGCGCGCGGGCCTAGCCTCCCAGCTGATCTTGTATTTCATCATCGCCGGATCGTTCTTCGTGCTTCCGCTGTACCTACAAACTGTGCTCGATCTCGATGCGCTGCAGTCGGGTATTCGCATGCTGCCGCTATCCATCGCCTTGTTTTTGATGGCTCTGGCTGGTTCGCGTTTGGCACTGCACTTCTCCCCGCGACTACTCATTCGAAGCGGCATCGTCGCCTCGTGCCTCGGTCTGCTCCTGCTCATCGCGGCTATCACGCCCCAGGCCCGGGGTCCGTTATTCGCCCTCGCCATGGCGGTCATCGGGGTGGGCGTAGGACTGGCAATCTCCCAGGTCGGCAACGTGAACCTGTCGTCCGCCGACGAGTCGCGTAGCAACGAGATCGGTGGTCTCCAGGGAACAGCGCAGAATCTCGGATCTTCCCTAGGTGTTGCGCTCGCCGGTACCGCTGTCTTCATCGGATTGGCTGCCACCTTCACTACCTCGATCACCCAGAACACCGGCATCGAAACCGCTCTACAAGAAGGCGTGGTCGAAGCAAGTGCGAGTGGCGTGCAAGTCATGACGGTGGATCAGGCGAGGGACCTCTTGACAGCCGAAGGCGTCCCTGCCGATCAAGCGCAACTGGTCATCGATGAATATGCCGCCAGCAAACTGCAGTCCTTACGCAGCGGACTAGGCATTGTCCTCATCGTCAGCCTGATATCGCTGCCCCTCACCCGAGGGTTGCCGAACCGCCCACTGCTGGGAACACAGCCTGATAGCGAGCCGAGCCCCCACTGACTGCCACAACTGCCACGAGGTCCTCTCCTGGTCCGATCAGCGCCACCACCGGAGATTCGGGCAGCGACAGTGGTAACGGCGAACCTTGCCGGGCTCGCACAGCATCGGGTTCGCTGATATCGATGGACGGTAGTTCCTGGCGAGCAAATGTCCCTGGGTTCATGAGCCGATCGATGCCCACGGCCTCGAGGTCGATGCACTCAGTCACCCGAACTGCACC
>JBMTHB010000031.1:0-9536 GCA_049435845.1 Candidatus Nanopelagicales bacterium
GTTACCTCTTCACGGTGAGCAGCGTCGCCGGATGGATCACCGGAGGTACGTACTCTGCAGCGAAAGCGTGGGCAACCGTGTTCACCGAGAGCCTGGCCATCGAGCTCGCCGGCACCGGTGTGCGTCCGGTCGCGGTGTGCCCGGGATTCACCCACACGGAGTTTCACCAGCGCGCGGGCATGGAGATGGATGCGGTGTCGGAATGGATGTGGCTCGATGTCGAGGACGTCGTCTCGCAGGCGCTTCGCGATGCCCGGGCCGGCCGAGTGATCAGTGTCGCGGGAACTCAGTACAAGGCTTTGTCGTCCCTGCTGCGTGTGCTCCCGCGTCCGCTCGTGCGCCGCGCGACCGGAGTGCGTCAGGCGTCGTCTCGCTTTCCGCAATCGCGCTAACTGTCGAGTAGCGAGGACACCGCGTCCACCACGGCGGCAGCAACGCCACTCGATGCGGATCGGATCGGCCAGCCCCGTAGCGACATCCCGTCCGGTTCGGTGGTACTCACCGCGATGACCGGAGCTTCGGGCCAGGTGTCGGTCGAGGATGGGGCGTCGGGGTCGATCACTACGTACCCGGTCGTGTCGCGATGCTGGGTACGCAGCGACAGCGCGACCGCGGGCAGGAAGCGGCAGGTGTCGCCGTGCGCCACGATCACCACAGGTGGCACGACGTCAGCACCGATGAGCGCGGCGCAGATCGCTTTCGATTCGATCGGTGAAGTCAGATCGATGACCGATGGCCCGGAATCGCGTAACGCTTCGACGACAGCGTCGCGCTGTGACCAGGTCGGATCGGGTAGCACGATGGTGCGCGCTGATCTGCCATCGTTCGTCGCGCGCACGATCACACGCTAGGGCTCTAGGGTTGCCCCATGTCGCACAGCCCAGCGTGGAGCCAACTGAAGGATGAGATCACCCAAAAAGCGGTGGTCCGCGGGAGGGTGATCTTGTCCAGTGGGCGCGAGGCCGACTACTACGTCGATCTGCGGCGCGTCACCCTCGATGCAGTAGCGGCGCCACTCGTGGGTGAGGTCATGCGCGACATCACTTCCGATTGGCAGTACGACGCGGTAGGCGGTCTCACTTTGGGGGCTGATCCGGTAGCCACCGCGATGATGCATTCGGCTGCTAGTGAGGGCGTGGTCCTAGACGCCTTCGTGGTGCGCAAGGCCGAGAAGACGCACGGCTTGCAACGTCGCATCGAGGGACCCGACGTCGAGGGACGTCGCGTCCTAGCTGTGGAGGACACATCCACCACAGGAGGTTCGGTGCTCACCGCCATCGATGCGCTCATCGAGGCCGGGGCACAGGTAGTAGGGGTGGCCGTGATCGTGGACCGTGGCGCGGGTCCGGCAATCGAGGAACGCGGCCTGACCTACCGCGCCGCGTATTCCCTCGCCGACCTCGGTCTCGAATAGCGCGCCTTGAACGTCGACGACGACCAGGCCGAGCAACTCGCGAGCCGGGAAGTCGGCCCGGGCGTCGGCCCGTGGCAGGGACGAGTCCCCGATGATCCGAAGTTCGACCCTGACCTGCTGCGCGACGGCGACCACCGGAACGTGATCGACGCCTACCGGTACTGGAAGCTCGACGCGATCGTCGCGGATCTGGATACCAAACGCCACCCCTTCCACGTTGCGATCGAGAATCTCGAGCACGACTTCAATATCGGATCGATCGTGCGCACATCGAATGCATTCATGGCCAAAGAGATCCACATCGTCGGGCGCAAGCGCTGGAATAGGCGAGGTGCGATGGTCACCGACCGCTATCAGCACATCCGTCATCACGACACCGTCGCTGGATTGCGAATGTGGGCCAAAGACGAGGCGATTCCCATCATCGGCATCGACAACGTAAGCGATGCGCACCCGCTGGAGGAATTCGACTTCCCGGAAGCGTGCGTGCTGTTCTTCGGCCAGGAGGGGACCGGATTGGCGACGGATGCCCTCGGTGCCTGCGACGAGGTCGTATCCATCTCGCAGTTCGGCTCGACCCGATCGATCAACGTCGGTGCAGCAGCGGCGATCGCCATGCACGCGTGGATACGTCGTCGTCGTTTCGACCAACTCCCCGATACCCGAAGCTCTGGTAGCTGACCGGTCATCGAACCCCTCACCCCTGGAAGCGCTTGCACGCTGCTCGGTAGGGTTGAGGCTCACTGGCAATACATCCGGGAAGGACCCCCATGAACCAGGAGATGGCGGAGAAGTTCCGCTCGGGCAAGGGCTTCATCGCTGCACTCGATCAGAGCGGCGGAAGCACCCCCAAGGCCCTGAAGCTTTACGGCATCGAGGAGAGCGAGTACTCCGGCGAGGAGCAGATGTTCGACCTCGTGCACCAGATGCGTTCGCGCATCATCACGAATTCGGCCTTCAACGGCGATCGGGTACTCGCGGCGATCTTGTTCGAAGGAACCATGGATCGCGACATCGAGGGTGTCGGCACGGCGGAGTATCTGTGGAAGACCAAGAACATAGTGCCTATCGTCAAGGTGGATAAGGGCCTGGCTGACGCGCAGAACGGCGCGCAGGTCATGAAGCCGATGCCCGACCTGGATGCTCTGTTGAAGCGCGCACGAGACAAGGGCGTGTTCGGTACCAAAATGCGTTCGGTCATCAAGGACAACGACGACGCCGGCATCGCCGCGGTCGTCGACCAGCAATTCGAGGTGGGCTTGCAGATCCTCGACGCCGGACTGGTGCCGATCATCGAGCCCGAGGTGGACATCCACAGCGCCACCAAGGCTGCGATCGAGGAGTCGCTGCGCGACAAACTCGCCGCTGGCCTAGATCGCGTTCCCGAGGGCAAGCAGGTTGTATTCAAGTTGTCGCTGCCGAGCCACAACGACTTCTACACACCGCTCATCGAGCACCCGAAGGTGATGCGTGTGGTGGCGTTGTCCGGCGGCTACTCACGTGATGAGGCCTGCGACATCCTCACCGCCAACCACGGCATGATCGCGAGCTTCTCCCGTGCGCTGAGTGAAGGCCTGACCGCGCAGATGAGCGAGGCGGAGTTCACCTCCACGCTCGATGCCGCGATCGCTGAGATCTACGCCGCTTCGATCACCTGAGAATCGAGTTCGCGAACGTGACACTCGGAGAGAACCTGCTGGGGGGTCCACCTCCAACGCTGTTGCCGGTGGACCCTGCAGTGGAAGCGGAATTGGAGCGCGGGATCGATCCCGATCACGTGGCGCGCGATCACCCGGGCAGTTCGCTCGCCTGGGCGGTGCTCGCCGACCAAGCCTGGGCGCAAGGCCGGGTCGTGGAGTCCTACGCCTTCGCCCGGATCGGTTACCACCGCGGACTGGACGCCCTGCGGCGCAACGGCTGGAAGGGCCACGGCCCGGTGCCGTGGAGCCACGAAGGCAATCGCGGTTTCCTTCGCTGCCTCGCGGCACTCGGACGGGCAGCGCAGGCGATCGGCGAACACGACGAGGTAGTACGTATCGGTGATTTCCTCACCGAGTGCGATCCGGCGGCACCGCGCTGGTAGTTGCTCGCGGCACTAGCCTGCCGACGTGACCCGCAACACCGATCTGCTCGTCATCGGCGCCGGTATTTCCGGGGTCGCCGCTGCTTCTGCTGCATGCGAGGAAGGTATCGACGTCCAGGTGGTCGACCGGGGTCGACGCATCGGCGGTCGAATGGCTTCGCGACGTTTACGCGACACCGGAACCGCATTCGATGGTCGGATAGTCGACTACGGGGCGAGCTACTTCACGGTGAGCGACCCGGACTTCCGGTCAGTGGTCGATTCCATGGTCGAGTTGGGCATCGTGCGTCATTGGACCGACACTTTCCATGTCCACACCGAAGGCGCCATGGCCGGAGTGAAGACCGGACCGATGCGGTACGCAGCACCGTTGGGCTTGCGTTCGGTGGTGGACCACATGGCCCGGTCGGTCTCCGCCATCGTCACGGAAACACACATCGAAAGGATCGAGGCTTCTTCCGCGGGAGTGCGTGCCGATGGGTATGCCGCCGAGCAAGCGGCGTTGTGCATGCCGCAACCTCAGGCCGCGCGCTTGCTCAACGACGACGTCCTTCCTGACGTCGGGATCACGTGGGAGCCGGTCATCGCAGTGACACTCGTGTTCGATGAACGCGCGTGGATAGAGCTGGACGGTGTCTTCGTCAACGATGATCCGGTCGTGACCTGGATCGCCGACGACGGCAGAAGACGAGGCGATGACGCACCGGTGCTCGTCGCGCACCTCAACCCGGTGTTCGCAGCCGGTCACCTCGACGATCCCAGTGGCGTACTGCCCCAAGCGATCGCGGCGACTCGCCGAGTCCTGGAGATCGAGCAGTTGCCGGCGTGGTCGTGGGCGCATCGCTGGTCCCTGGCCAGACCCATGGCGGCAATGGACCAGGACTGTTGGATCCACCCGGAGCTACCGATCGGTCTGGCAGGTGATGCCTGGGCCGGTGGTCCGCGCGTGGAAGCCGCGTGGTTGTCCGGCCGTTCCCTCGGGCGCGCGTTGGCCGCGAAACTGCACTGACAAGGCCGGTTTATCGATATCCGATAGCCTCTCGGCTCGTGCCTGCAATCGTGCTCGTCGGCGCCCAGTGGGGCGATGAGGGCAAAGGGAAGGCCACCGATCTGCTCGGTGGACGGGTGGATTACGTCGTTCGGTACCAGGGCGGCAACAACGCCGGGCACACGGTCGTCATCGGTGATCGCAAGTTCGCCCTGCACCTACTGCCTAGTGGCATCCTCACCCCCGAGGTGACTCCGGTCATCGGCAACGGCGTGGTGATCGATCCCGCGGTACTCCTGCAGGAGATCGATGGCCTGCAGCAACAAGGTGTGGACACCTCCAAACTGTTGATCAGCGCCAACGCCCACCTGATCACTCCGTACCACGTGACGTTGGACAAGGTGACCGAGCGTTTCCTGGGCAAGAGCAAGATCGGAACCACCGGGCGGGGCATCGGCCCCACCTACAGCGACAAGATCGCCCGGATCGGTATCCGTGTGCAGGACCTTTTCGATGAGTCGATCCTGCGTCAGAAGGTCGAAGGTGCGCTGACCAATAAGAACCAGGTTTTGGTGAAGGTGTTCAATCGACGAGCCATCAATGTCGACACGATCGTCGAGGAGTTGCTGCAGTACGCCGAACCTTTGGCACCGATGGTGGCCGATACGTCGCTTCTGTTGAACGACGCGCTCGACGACGGCAAGGTCGTATTACTCGAGGGTGGTCAGGGCACATTGCTCGACGTGGACCACGGCACCTACCCGTTCGTTACGTCCAGCAACCCGACGGCGGGTGGAGCGTGCACGGGCAGCGGCATCGGTCCCACTCGGATCTCGCGGGTGATCGGCATCCTCAAGGCCTACACGACGCGCGTCGGATCCGGTCCCTTCCCCACCGAGTTGTTCGACGACGATGGTGAACGACTACGCACCATAGGCGGTGAAGTCGGCGTGACCACCGGGCGCAATCGACGTTGCGGCTGGTTCGATGCGCCGATCGCGCGTTTCGCCACGCGAGTGAATGGCCTGACCGACATCTTCTTGACCAAACTCGACGTCTTGACGGGTTTCGAGCAGATTCCGGTGTGCGTGGCCTATGAGGTCGACGGCACTCGAGTGGAGGAGATGCCCGAGACACAGACCGGGTTCCACCATGCCAAGCCGATCTACGAACTCCTGCCGGGCTGGAGCGAGGACATCACCGGCGCCCGCTCACTGGCCGAACTCCCCGCCAATGCGCGTTCCTACGTCGAATTCCTGCAGGACGTATCGAATTGTCGGATCAGTGCGATCGGTGTCGGGCAGGATCGCAACGCGACCATCTCGGTGCATGACCTCATTGACTGACGGTCCGGTCCGGCACGCTCGCTGGGCTTGGGATGAGTCCATCGAGTTGACCATCGGCGACGTTCGCATAACGCCGACTACAACCGACGATGCCGCCGACCTCCTTGCGGCTCTCGATGACGATGCGGTGTGGATTCACGTGAAGGGACGCCCGGTATCCGAAGCGGCATGGGCGGAAACCATCTCGACCGCGCGCAGCGCGGGTCGGTGGATGTGGACTGTGCGGGAACGAGGAGTGGTGGTCGGAACGTCGTCGTTCTTGGATCTTTCCCTCATCGACGCACGAGTGGAGATCGGCCACACCACCTACGCGCCGTCCGCATGGGGTACGGCCGTCAACCCAGCGTGCAAGCTGCTGTTGATGTCGTGGGCATTCGAGGAGTGCTCGATGAACCGCGTGCAACTCAAGACCGATGTCCGCAATCTGCGCAGCCAGGCGGCTATCGAGCGACTCGGCGCAACCCGGGAAGGCGTGCTCCGGATGTACCAGCGGCGGCAGGACGATTCAATTCGGGACACCGTCATGTACTCGGTGCTCGCTCACGAATGGCCGATGGTCAAGGAGGGGTTACTCGAACGCTTGATGCCTTGATGTGCACGTCTTGTTGCATGCGAGCAGAGAGAGACCGGCTCTTGCCCAGCCCTCATTGTCCTGAACATTCGAACGGTTCTACGCTTCACGCACTAGTTGTATCCCCGAGGAGATCCCATGTCGTATTCCCCTGATCCCGCCGAAGGCAAGCGCGTCTACGACCTCGACCGCGAGTACGTATTACACTCGTGGAGTGCGCAGGGCGCACTCAACCCGATGTGCATCCCGGCCGCCGAGGGCTCGTATGGCTGGGACTACGAGGGCAACAAGTTCCTGGACTTCTCCTCGCAATTGGTAAATGTCAACATCGGTCACCAGCACCCCAAGGTGGTAGCCGCCATCCAGGAGCAGGCCGCGAAGTTGTCGACTATCGCGCCGCAACATGCAAACGACAAGCGCGGCGAAGCAGCGCAGCGCATCGTCGACCTTGCTGGACCGAATATGGCGAAGGTTTTCTTCACCAACGGCGGTGCCGACGCCGTGGAGAACGCTATCCGAATGGCGCGCATCCACACCCACAAGCACAAGGTGCTCTCCACTTACCGCTCGTATCACGGCAACACCGGCGCCGCGATCACTGCGACAGGTGATCCGCGTCGTTGGCCGAACGAGTACGCCACCCAACACGTGCACTTCTTCGGGCCGTACCCGTATCGCTCGCCCTTCTGGTCCGACAGCCCGGAGCAGGAAACCGAGCGTGCGCTGCAGCATCTCGAGCAGGTCATCCAATTCGAAGGACCGGGCACCATCGGCGCGATCATCTTGGAATCCGTCGTCGGAACGGCCGGCATCCTGGTACCGCCACCGGGCTACCTCGAAGGTGTGCGTGCACTCGCGGACAAGTACGAGATCATGTGGATCGCGGACGAGACCATGTCCGGCTTCGCGCGCACCGGCAAGTGGTTCGCCTTCCAGAACTGGCCGGCGCAACCGGATCTGATCGTGTTCGCCAAGGGTTCGAACTCCGGATACGTGCCTGTGGGTGGCGTGGTGATCTCTGCTGAGATCGCTGCGACGTTCAACGACAGGGTGTTCCCCGGTGGCCTCACTTACTCCGGACACCCCCTCGCCGCCGCCTCCATCGTCGCGTCGATCGATGCGATGAAGGAGGAGAGGGTCAACGAGAACGCGGCCGAGATCGGCGAGAAGGTGCTTGGCCCGGGCCTGCGGGATCTTCAATCCCGGCACAAGGTGATCGGTGAGGTCCGTGGCCTCGGTGTCTTCTGGGCGCTCGACCTGGTGACGGATCGAGCGACGCGCGAGCCGCTCGCTCCCTACGGTGGAACGTCGCCGGCTATGACCGAACTCGTGGGCGAGTGCAAGAAGCGCGGGCTGCTGCCGTTCACCAACTTCAACCGCATGCACGTCGTACCTCCGGCCACGGTCACCGAAACCGAAGCCAAGGAAGGCCTCGCCATATTGGATGAGGTCTACAGCGTCATCGATAAGCACTACACCGGCGCCTGATCCTCGCCGCATGAGGGTTCTGGTCGTCGGATCGGGAGCGCGCGAGCACGCATTGGTTCGTGCACTGCTCCGTGACGAGCAGGTCACCTCGGTGGAGTGCGCTCCCGGTAACGCTGGAATAGCGCAGGACGTACCGGTGCATCCGTTGGATGTCTCAGACAATCTGGCGATCACCGGGCTGGCTGTTGCGCAGATTGTGGATCTGGTCGTGATCGGCCCGGAAACACCGCTCGTGGCCGGAGCTGCGGATGCGGTTCGTGCAGCGGGTATCGCGTGCTTCGGCCCATCGGCGGCGGCCGCCCGACTCGAGGGCAGCAAGGCCTTCGCGAAGGAGGTGATGGCCGAAGCCGGTGTACCCACGGCCATGGCGCGGGTCTGCACCGACGATGCGCAGGTCGAGCAGGCGTTGGACACGATCACGCGACCGGGTACGCCGTACGTCGTGAAGGACGATGGCCTCGCCGCCGGCAAGGGCGTGCTCGTCACGCTAGATCGTGCTGCCGCCGTCGATCATGCGCGTGCATGCCTCGCTGTCGGTCACCCGGTGGTGATCGAGGAGTTCCTGGACGGACCTGAAGTTTCCCTCTTCGCGATCAGTGACGGAGCGACCGTGGTTGCGCTCCAGCCCGCGCAGGACTTCAAGCGCGCCTACGACGACGACGCCGGCCCCAACACCGGAGGCATGGGCGCGTACTCACCTCTCCCGTGGGCACCGAGTGGGCTCGTCGAGGAAGTCACCGAGCGCGTCCTGCAGCCGATGATCGATGCGATGGCCGCGCGAGGGACCGCGTTCAGCGGCCTGCTGTACGCCGGATTGGCGATGACGAGTCGCGGAGTGCGCGTGGTGGAGTTCAATGCGCGCTTCGGTGATCCCGAAACCCAGGTAGTCCTCGCCCGGTTGGAGAGCGGACTCGGCGGCATCCTCATGGCAGCGGCGACCGGGAGACTGTCGGAGATCCCCCCACTGCGATGGAGTGCGCAATCGGCAGTCACGGTGGTGATCGCCGCTCAGGGCTATCCGGCGGATCCACGCAAGGGAGATCCGATCGGTGAACTGAAGGCGGCATCGTCGGTACTCGGGGTCGATGTGTTGCACGCCGGAACATCGATCGGCAGCGTGGGCGAGATCGTCTCCTCCGGTGGTCGCGTGCTCTCGGTCACCGCCCTGGGCGACTCCCTGCACGAAGCGCGAGAGCGCGCTTACACAGCCGTCGACCTCATCACCCTCGAAGGCTCGCACCATCGACGCGACATCGCCCGGGCGGCAGCGGAGGACACCGGGAGTTAGCGGCGTGGAAGGATAGGCGGGTGAGCGTGCCGAACGTGCTCGCCGAGCGCTATGCGTCCCCGGCCATGCGCGCTATCTGGGAACCCGAAGCCAAGATCGTCGCCGAACGGCAGTTGTGGATCGCCGTGATGCGCGCGCAGGCCGCCGCCGGGCTCGATATCCCACAAGCGACCATCGCGGATTACGAAGCAGCACTCGAGAGTGTTGACCTCGGTTCGATCGCCGAACGCGAACGCATCACCAAGCACGACGTCAAGGCACGTATCGAGGAGTTCAACGCACTCTCCGGTCACGAGTCGATCCACTGGGGCATGACGTCGCGTGACTTGACCGAGAACGTCGAGCAGATGCAGATTCG
>JBMTHB010000032.1:0-9534 GCA_049435845.1 Candidatus Nanopelagicales bacterium
CAGAGCAGCTGACTCTTAATCAGCGGGTTGTAGGTTCAAGTCCTACGCGGCGTACTCAGTATTTTCCGGACGTTCGGTCGGCGACCGAACCCATCAACGTTCTACCCTCATCTCCCCCAGTTCCGACCAATCATCCTGATCGACGGTGACGTTCATGACCTGAGGAGTGTAGGCAAGGTACTGAGGGAAGGTTCGCGTTGCCTCCTGGAAGTGCGCTGATTTCACGTGGTGAACGCCGGCCTCTTGATCCCGAAACGCCTCGATGACGTAGTACTCCTGCGGGAACCGAGCACTGCGCGACCACTCGAACCACATGCACCCGTCTTCGGCACGCGTTGCCTCGCTGAAATCCTCGACTATCTCCAACCATCGATCGGCGAATTCGGGAAGCACGGTGAATTTCGCGGTGATGAAGATCATGACTACTCCTTTTCGTGTGTCAACTCTTGGTCGGAACTCGGTTCGAGCAAGGCTCGCGCCAAACTGGGATCGACGATGAGTACATCTATCAGGCCGCCGCGCAGAGCTCCTCGAACTGCTGCCCTCTTTCCGTGCCCACACGCGATCGCGGCGATCGTCGGTATGCGTCTGACATCAGCCAGGTCCAACGACACCAATCGCTTGTGCAGTTCCAGATCCACCTGGCGTCCCTCATCATCGAAGAATCGCCCGGCGAACTGGCCCACCACCCGCTTACCTGTGGCCTCGGCGATCTCCTCATCGGTGGCGCGAGCGAGGTCCAAGAAGGTGCGAGTCGTGTCGGTGGGGAACGACCCGATACCCAGGAACGCAACATCGGCATCCCGAGCCATCGCCAGGGAGCGAGTCACCTCGGGCGTGGCCAGCAACGAGTCTGCTTCCTCCGGTGACGCCGCGACCGCTGGCGCACTGAAGTAGGTGTATCGACCACCGAGCTTGTCGCCCAAATCGCGAACCAGATTGTGACCGGAAATCGCCGGATCGTTGCTCCACTCCCCCGCGAGTTGGACGACATGGGCGTCGATGCGCCTTTCGAAACGGGCTGAGTCCACCATGGTCTTGACAGTGGTCCCCCAGAAGAGTCCGAGGGTCTGCCCGTCACGCAGGTTGTCTTGCAGCCATTCGGCTCCGGCTCGAGCCACACTCCGGCATGCTTCTCGCTCGTCGGGCGCACCCGCACCCACCGAGGGGTCCTGCGCCACCACGACATCTCGCACCCCGAATCGGCCATATTCGGTGCGAAGTTCATCTTCGAGGTCGAGTTCACGCCCGATCGGGTAGGAGATCTGGAAGGTGACGATGCCCTGCTCGCGTGCAGTTCGCAGCAGTCGGGAGACATTGGATTGACTGATACCCAGGCGGCGCGCCACTTCCACCTGACTGAGGTCCTGGACGTAGTACCAGTAGGCAGTCTTGGCGAGTGTTTCGACACTAACCCGTTGCGCCACGTACGTCATCCTCCATTTACCGCCGAAGCGGGCATTCGTGAGGTGGACCCCCTCGCGGAGACTACCCACACTCGATGGCGGCGCTTCGCCTCCTGAAGGCCTGCACCGTCCGTTGTCAGATGAGCATCAGCGCGGGGTGTTCGATCAACTCCTTGAAGCGCTGCAGCCAGCGCGCCGCCGCAACCCCGTCCACGGGGCGATGGTCGGCCGACAGTGTGACCTTCATGACGTGGGCGACTTCTACCGCACCCGAGCGCGCGATCGGAGCTTCGCCCACAGCCCCAACGGCAAGTATTCCCGCCTGGGGAGGGTTGAGAATCGCCGAGAATCCCTCGACACCGAACATGCCGAGATTCGAAATCGAGAAGGAACCCCCCTCGAGCTCAGGTTGCTTCAGTCGACCTTCCTTGGCTCGATGAGTGAAGTCCTTCATTTGATCGGAAATCTCCGACAGAGTAGATCGGTCGACTGAACGCAAAACCGGAGTCACCAGGCCAGAATTCCCGCCGATCGCCACCGCGACGTCCGCTGAATCGAATCGACGAATGCAATCGTCCATCCAGATGACGTTCATGTCGGGCACATCAATGAGGGCCTTCGCGACGGCCTTGATGACGAAATCGTTGATCGAAACCTTCGTCGATCCATGCTCGTTGATGCTGCGGCGCAGTTTCAGGAGCTCGTCGACCCGACAGGTCGCGTCCAGATAGAAGTGCGGCGCACTCTGCTTGCTCGCCGTCAAGGAGCGGGCGATCGCACGTCGAAGGCCCGAATGCGGAATATCGGTGAATCCCGCTTCGGCATCATGAGACGCAATCGAGGACATCTCGGTGACTTCCGTCGATTTAGGAGTTTGGGCAATTGCGCGCTCGATGTCCGCGCGGATAATGCGGCTGCCCGGGCCAGTTCCCTCAATGTCTTCGATCGCAATGCCGTTCTCGCGCGCGATCTTTCGAGCGATCGGGGATGAGAAGACTCGAGAATTCGACACCTGTCGGTCGTGTCGCCGATCGCTCTCTCTTGCACTGACTGATTGCGTTGGCTGCCGTGAGGATTGGGCTGCACCTTCGATGTGACGGTTCGTTCCTGCGGTCAATCCCAGTGACGCAAGAAGTTGGGATTCGTCATCGATCACTTCGCTGATCCCCACCAGGACCGCGATCGGCGAACCGACCGCCACTGAATCACCTGGCGCGATCAAGGTCCGCCACAAGACAGCGTCTTGATCGGACTCGATGTCCACATTCGCTTTCTCGGTCTCGACGGTCGCGATCGCGTCCCCGACTGCAACCCGGTTTCCCGGAGATGCGCACCATTCAAGGAATACGACTTCCTCGGCATCGGCGGAGATACCAGGCATGCGCAACACGCGCGCCATCTACGACACCTCCCCTGTGGTTCCGTAGTGCGTCTGCAAAGCCGCCACGACACTGTCGGTGTCGGCGAGGGCTTCCTTCTCCAGAACGACGCTTATGCTGGGTGAAGACTCCGCACCCGATACGCGCTGTATCGGAGAATCCAGCCAGTCGAAATAGCGTCGCTGAATCTCATCGGCCAGCCAGCCACCGTACGAG
This sequence comes from Candidatus Nanopelagicales bacterium, assembly GCA_049435845.1. Lineage (GTDB taxonomy): Bacteria > Actinomycetota > Actinomycetes > S36-B12 > S36-B12 > S36-B12. The sequence goes on from JBMTHB010000032.1 coordinate 3,002, forward strand.
GTGCTGCGCGAACCCTGCTCGACGATCAGAACGTTATTGGTCTTACGGATGCTCTCGCCGATCGTGTCCCAGTCGACACTGGCGGCATCGAGCCACCGTAGATCGATGACTTCCGCATCCACACCACTGATGTCGACTGCATCGAGTGACGGCTTGACCATCGCGAGGAAAGTGAGGATTGTCACGGCCGACCCTTGTCTCTTCACGGCCGCGCTACCGATCGGAATATGGAAGTCCAGGTCGGTCTCCGGCACCTCACCGGAGCCCTTGTATAGATCTGCGTCATGCTCGAGAACTACTACGGGGTCTTCGCACAGCAGCGCGCTGTTCATCATGCCGATGTAGTCCAACGGCGTGGACGGGGCAGCGATCCGCCATCCCGGGGAGGTGTTCATGATGCCCGCCGGATCCATCGAGTGCTGGGATCCGTAGCCGGTCCTCGTGCCGATCTTCACCCGCATCACCAGGGGCATGTCGTGTTCGCCACCGAACATGTGGCGTGCCTTACCGATCTGATTGAAGATCTGGTCGGCTGCCACCCAGATGAAGTCCGCGTACATCAACTCGACCACCGGTCGGTAACGACCATCGAGGGCCACGCCACCCGCCAATCCGGTGAACCCCGCCTCCGAGATGGGAGTACCCAAGACGCGATCCGGGAATGCCTCCTTCAGACCCTTGGTCGCTCCACGTGGACCACCGTTGAGTTTGTGGACGTCCTCACCCATCACGATGATGCGATCGTCGACCTCCATGCGCCGATGCATCACCTCGGCCACCACGGTGATGAACTTCTTCTCCACGGTACGGCCGACGAAGTCCTGTTCCTCACGGAACTTCACGCCGTCGAATTCGCTCAAGTCGCTGCGGATTCCCACATCGATGGTCGTCGGATTCGGCCACAAAGAAGCAATGAACCTGCGCGTGCCGGGTGCACTCGGATCGGGCTCAAGGAGTTGCTCGACCACTCCGGTCATGGCCTGCTGGCATCGCGTTCGCAACTCATCTACCTGCTCGTGAGACACCAGGCCCCGTCGCACCATGTGCGATTCGGTCAAGGCGATCGGATCACGCTCCCGCCAACTGGCTTCCTCTGCCTTGTCGCGGTAGCCGAAAGCACTGCCCGGGAAGGGTCCGTTCTGATGGAAGTAACGGTAGACATCGGCTTCCACCACGGTGGGCCCGTTGCCTGCGCGCATATGGGCTAGTGCTTGCCCCATAGCGAGGTGTACCGCCAGCGGATCCATACCGTCGACTTTCCAGCTCGCGATGTTGAAGCCCGGTCCGCGACCGGAGAGTCTCGGTTCTCCCGTCGCTTCCTCGACGGTCGTAGACACCCCATACTGGTTGTTCTCGATGAAGAAACACGTCGGCAATTTCCACGCCGCAGCCAGGTTGAAAGACTCCAAGACTGATCCGATGTTGATGGCACCATCTCCGAAATAGGTGACGGAGACCGCATCGGATCGCGCGTGCTTGTTGGCCCACGCGAAGCCATTGGCGAACGGTACGGCGCCGCCCACGATCGCGTTGGTTCCCAGAGCACCCGCTTCCTTCCATTGCAGGTGCATGGATCCCCCGCGGCCGCCGCAGAATCCTTGAGCCAACCCGCAGATCTCCCCCAGGCTGCGTCGCAGGACCGTCACCACCTCAGGGGGGAACGGAGATACCGGCTCCAGTCCGTTGGGCGCTACGTATCCGAATGCCTTGGCCAGGAACTGGTGATGACCGCGATGCGATCCATTGATCTGGTCCCGCGCAGTCAGATCGATGATCGATCCCACGGCTCCGCCTTCTTGCCCGATGCTCGAGTGCAAGGGCCCGTTCACGAGTTTCTCGCCGGCGAGTTCGAGCGCGGTCTCCTCGAATGCGCGGATGAGGTGGAGCTGGGTGAGCATCGTCCCCAAGACAGTGGGGTCGGCTTGGTCCCAATCGGCCTCGGTAGATCGCACCTCGACCCAGGGTGCATCCATGGATAGCGCTACGGTCTCAGGCATCGAGTTCTCGCTCTCTCTTTCCAACTATCCGGGCGTGCGAATCGACTGGTCAAGGGGTGCTGTCATCCACCACTGCAGCCGCTGCCAGCGCGAAGGAGACTGCGCCGGGATCCGGTGAGCCCACTGACTTGTTCCCCAGCACTCGAGCACGCCCCATGCGCGGAACCAGATGTGCGGTGTCCGCGGCCGCCTTCTCGGCTGCCGTGGCCGCTTTCGCCCAGGCGTCCGAGAGCGGTTCACCGGCAAGGATCGACTGCTCGAGAACGTCGGCGAATGGCTCGAGTGCATCGACGATCGTCTTGTCGCCCACCTGCGCACCGCCGAGGGAGGTGATCGAGCCAGCGAACGCTCGTACCGCCCCGATGACTGCCGCGGAATCCACGGCGCGTTCATCACCCAGGAAGTTCCCCGCAGCAGTGAGGGCAGCGCCCCACAATGCTCCTGATGCACCGCCGGATTGCTCGGACCAGCGAAGCCCTGCGCCCGCCAACGTGGTCTGCACACCGGCTCCCTGGGATACCAGTGCCTGTGCCGCGTCCGCGGCAGCTGCGGAGCCTCGCGCCATGCCCGCTCCGTGGTCACCATCACCGGCCACGGCGTCCAGATTGCCGAGTCGGATCTCGTTCTCGTTGAGGACATCCGTGATCCGCGCCAGCGCGGCGGCGATCTGTGCTGCGGCCGCCTGTGACGCCTGGCTGCCTTGACGGCTGACCGTCAATGGTTCGGGATCGGTATTGAACGTCACGCTCGCATCCAGGGGTGGATCCATGAGCGCAGGTCGAGAGAATGCGGGACTGTCGCAGGGAGCGAGCCACAACGATTCGAGTTCGTCATCGACCCACATCAAGGTCAACGACAGGCCGCCCATGTCGAGGGAGGTCATGAACTCCCCTACCTGCCCGTCGACGATCTCCAGCCCAGCGTCTTCCAACTTCGCACTCACAGAGGCGAACGTGACGAACAACTCTTCGTACTTTGCCGATCCCAAACCGTTCAGTAGAGCCACAACGCGTTTGCCTGCGCCCTCAGGCACGTCGCTCAGGAGTTTGTCGACGAGCAACTGAGCTACATCGTCAGCGGTTCCCAGATCGGTCTCGTAGATGCCCGGCTCGCCGTGAACGCCGAGGCCGACGGCCATCTTTCCGTTCGGCACTTCGAACAGTGGTTCGCTGGCACCGGGCAGCGTGCACCCGGAGAAGGCGATGCCGCACGTGCGGGTTCGACTGTTGGCCCGATTGCAGATCGCGGTGACGTCATCGAGTGACAGACCTGCCTCAGCGGCAGCGGAGGTGACTTTCAAGACCGCAAGTCCGCCGGCGATGCCACGTCGCTTCGCGGCCTCGGTCGGTGGCGCCGACGCGATGTCGTCGGTAACGACGGCTGTGCGCACATCGAAGCCATCCGCCTTCAGTAATTCCGCTGCCATACCGAACTGCAGTGCGTCGCCGGAGTAGTTCAAGAAGGCGATGAGGATTCCGCCACCATGATCAGCCGCCTTAGCAACGCTGTGCGCGCGTGCGGCCGCTGGTGATGCGAACACTTTGCCGGTGACCGCGCCATCGGCGAGTCCGGGGCCGACCCACCCCATGAATCCCGGATAGTGACCGAGTCCACCACCAGTGATTACCGCCACCTTCCCGGGCTTGGACTCGGTGGCACGCACAACGCCGCCGTAGACGGGGCGCACATGCCGCCAATTGGATCGGACGAATCCTTCGACCAACTCGGTCGGAAAATCCACTGGATCGTTGACAAGGTGGGTCATGTTGCTCCCTCAGTTGCTCGCCGTGAGTTGTTCAGTTGGGTGTGGTGCGCGGCAGATGTCCATCAGATCCGTCAAGGTCACATTGCTACCAATGTCCAGTCCCAAGGGGTTGCCGAGCACATCGGTGGCAGGTTCCGGCACGTCTCCGAGAGACGACACCACGAGTGATGCTCCGGAGAAGTCTTCATCGGTCGTGAAGCTGCTGACTGTGACAACCGTCCTCAGGCCGGCTGCCAGGGCAGCTACCAAGCCATTGCGGCTGTCTTCGATGACAACGGCTTCACCCGGGTCGAGATCGAGTTCCTCCAAGGCCAGCAGGTAGATATCCGGTGATGGCTTCTTCTTCGGAACTATGTCGCCGGCGAATACCGTGAAGTCTTTCGCCCGATCCTTCCCAACAGCGTGCTCCAGAACGGCCCGCACCGAAACCTCGTGCGACGTCGATGCAACTGCCAGACCCCACCCGGCCGCATGGGCCTCCTCGACGATTCTGGCGATACCCGGCCGAGCAGGCATGACCCCGGCCTCCACGAGGGAGGTGTACACGGCGGTCTTGTGACGATGCCATGCGGCGACAGCGTCGGCCTGACCCGCGGCATCACCTGGAAGTCCGGCCTCTTGCACGAATTCCGGTGTCAGGATGCTGCCGAGTCTTTCCTTGCCGCCACCGATCTTGAGTTTTCGTGCGTATTCATCTTCAGTCCATCGCACCGGTAGGTCGAAGAACTCGAACGTCTTATTGAAGGCCTGGAGGTGACCATCACGTTCGGTATCCGCTAGAACGCCATCGCAATCGAAGATGAGCGTCGTCATGTCTCATCCAGCCTTTCCGGCGCTGCCGAACTGCTTGGCCAAATCGACAACCATCGCGATGACGTGAGTCCTGGTATCAGCGAAAAGCGAAGGCGGATCCCACTTGTCTTTCGCCTTGGCCTCGAGTAGGAAGTCCAGCGAGGACTTCATATACAACTCCTTGAGTGCCGTGGAGATATTGATCTTCGCGCAGCCCCGTGCGATCAGTTCCGTGAACTGCTCGGGCGACAGGCCGCTGCCTCCGTGCAGAGCGATCGGTATCGGACGGCGAGTGACGATGTCCGAAACTCGATCGAAGTCGATCACCGGTGTCGTCTTGTAGGAGCCGTGCGCGTTGCCGATCGATGGCGCGAAGACATCCACACCGGTTTCTTCGATGAAAGTCAGGGAAGTCTCCAGCGATTCCCGCTTTCCCTCGGTATCCGAACCGTGACCGTCTTCGACACCCGTGATCGCCTCGATCTCCCCTTCGACCGCAGCTCCGTAGGCCCGGGCCTCCTTGACGACCTCGACCGTCTGGCGCTGGTTCTCCTCGACCGGTAGTTCAGACGCGTCGAAAAGGACCGAGTTCCAGCCGTGCTTCAAACACGTGGTGATGACATCCCGGTGCGGGCAGTGATCGAGATGCAGGGAGACGGGCACTTCGATACCGGCTGTCATGGATCGCCACATGGCAGCGAGCACCTCCACCCCGATGCTGCGAACGGTCTTGACCGACGTCTGGACGATCATGGGAGAGCGGGCCTCGACCGCTCCGGCGAGTACCCCTTCCAGCGTCAGATCGTTGAAGATGTTGATCGCCGGTACGCCGTATCGCTGTTCGAATGCCGGTGTGGTGATCTGGTCGAGAGCGACCACTGCCATGCCCTACCTCCTGAAGCCGGTCAACCCGCCTGCTGATCCTGTGTGCCGAAGCCCGATTCGAACTTCCGCGAGGAATCTTTATGCATATCTACCCAAATGTCAATGGATATGCCAAAATGGCCGGACAAGTGCGGGTCGCGACGAGGGGTGGTCGACCGCACACCAGTCGAGGAACTCAGGAGGGACGATCGATGGCAAGTAGCGGAAAGAAGGACAACCTTTCATTCGGAGGGCATTCCCTGGTGTGGGCAGGCGACTGGTCACCCGAGAACGCCCGCTTCGCGGCGAGCAGTGCCCATCGAGCCGGGTACGACTTCATCGAGATCTTGGTCGCCGAGCCGGAGAAGGTCGACCCTGCGATGACCAAGGATCTACTCGCTGAGTACGGGCTCACGGCCTCCGGTTGCCTCGTGTTCAACGCGGCAACCGACATTTCCAGCACCGACATGACTCGGGTCGAAGCCGGCAAGCAATTGGCTCGCCGGGCGATCGACACTGTTGCCGCGTGGGGTGGAACCGAGATCGACGGCCCGATCACCGCGAGTTTGCAACCTTTCGACCAACCGGCTACCAAGGAAAACCGTCAGAACTCGGTCGATGCACTCAAGGACATGGCCGACTACGCCGCGGACAAGGGCGTGAATCTCAACATGGAGATCGTCAATCGCTACGAATCCAACCTCATGAACACCGCGGCCGAGGGGATGATCTACCTAGAGGAAGTGGACCGCCCGAATGTCTACATCCACCTCGACACGTACCACATGAACATCGAAGAGAACGGCATGATCGAGGGGGTCTTAGCAGCCGGGGATCGACTCGGCTATGTGCATGTCGGTGAAAGTCACCGCGGCTATCTGGGCACCGGCAATGTCGATTTCGACTCCTTCTTCGGTGCTCTCAAGCAGATCAACTACACCGGTCCGATCGCCTTCGAGTCGTTCTCATCAGCTGTCGTGGATCCGGCGCTCTCCGACGCACTGCGCATCTGGCGCAACCTGTGGACGGACTCCCACGATTTAGCGGATAAGGCGCTGACGTTCATGAAGGAGCGCTACAGCTAATCGCATCACCGGAAAACCGGGAGGCGGTAT
>JBMTHB010000033.1:0-9441 GCA_049435845.1 Candidatus Nanopelagicales bacterium
GTGGAGGTAGTCCTCGCGGAAACGTCCGTCGTCCATATCGTCGATGCGCAGCACGGTGTCGGCACCTCGTTCGGAAGCTACTCGCGAGATCACCAGGAAGTGGGCTGCGTTGCCCTGGTGCAGATACCCACTTGGAGTTGGTGCGTAACGCGTTCGCACCTCCTCACTGTAGGTCACACCGGTTGCGTTCACCGGCAGCGAGTGTTAGGCCTGATACATGTCCAGGCGTCTCGTGCGGCTTGCGATGGCAGCCCTCGCCATCTTGCTCGCTATTCCCGCGGGGACGGCTGCGCGCGCGGGCGTTGCGGAGTGGGAAGCACTCAATGACAAGCGCGGGGTGGTGGTTTTGATGCGTCACGCGATAGCGCCGGGTGGGGGTGATCCACCGGAATTCCGCCTCGGTGATTGTCGAACCCAGCGGAATCTATCCGGTGAGGGTCGGGCACAAGCGCGGCTCGTAGGTCAGCAGATCCGCGCGAGTGGAGTCGAGATCGCAGACGTGCTGAGTAGTCCATGGTGCAGGAGTAACGACACCGCGCGCCTGCTCGGCGTGGGTGATGTGACGACTCGTGGCTATCTCGGATCAACCTTCACTGCTCCGCGAAGTGTCGCCGCAGTCCGTGAAGCGCGCACGAAAAGGTTGATCGAGTCCCACCGCGGGGAGGAGGGCATCGTGATCATCGTCGGTCACTACGCGAACATCATGGATCTCACTGGACTCGCCACCGATTCGGGAGAGGGGATAGCGGTTCGGATGAACCGTGACGGGGAACTCGATGTGATCGGTCGGCTCCCCGCCCCGTGACTTGCTACCCCGCTACCTTGCGCCTAAACGAGTGTCCGAGGGGGGACTTGAACCCCCATGCCCCGTAAAGGGCACTAGCACCTCAAGCTAGCGCGTCTGCCAATTCCGCCACCCGGACGTGTGCCGCGAAAGCATAACGCCGTCCGATGGCAAGAGGGCAGGATGGGGCCATGGCGGACGCTCTAGAGCAATCGGTGGATCCGGAGGAGATGGAAACCGATGTCGTTGACCTCACGCGTCAACTCATCCGCATCGACACCAGCAATTTCGGACCCTCGACGGAAACCGTCGGAGAGGCCGAGGCGGCACAGTTCTGTGCCGAAGTGCTACGTGACGTCGGTTGGGATCCCGAAGTCATCGTCACCACAGACGACAGCAGACGCGGAATGGTGCTGCGCATTCCCGGTACCGACCCCAATGCACCTGCGCTGGTGGTGCATGGCCACCTGGACGTAGTGCCGGCGGTCGCGGCCGACTGGACGCACCCGCCGTTCGCAGCCGAGGTGGTGGATGGCTTCATCTGGGGACGTGGCGCCGTCGACATGAAGAACATGGACGCGATGATCCTGGCCGTCGCCCGTCACTGGGGCCGGACGGGTGAACGCCCGCGCCGCGACGTGGTCGTGTGCTTCTTTCCCGACGAGGAAGCCGGCATGGTCCATGGATCGCAGTGGTTCATCGAGAATCGACCCGACCTCTTCGCTGGTGCAACCGAAGCGATCGGTGAAGTCGGTGGCTTCTCATTGTCGGTCACCGACGATCTTCGCCTCTATCCGATTCAGACAGCGGAGAAGGGCATCAAGTGGCTGCGGCTGCGCGCTGCAATGCGCGCCGGACATGGTTCCATGATCCATGAAGACAACGCCGTGACGGAAATCGCGCAGGCGGTGACCGCGATCGGTCGCTATCGATGGCCGATCCGTCGCACCAAGACGGTGGAAAGGTTCCTAGACGAGCTCTCCCAGGCATACGGGGTCGATCTCGTGGACTCGGATATCGATGCGGTTCTGCAACGACTCGGAACACTCGGTCTGCTCGTTGGTGCGACCATGCAGAACACTGCCAATCCGTCCATGCTCGAGGCTGGCTACAAGGTTAACGTGATACCAACTCACGCCAGTGCCCACATCGATGGTCGCTTCCTTCCTGGCTATGAATCAGAGTTCGATGAAACGATCCGTTCCCTGGTCTCAGAGCGCGTGGAGATCGAGGAAGTCAATGCCGACATCGCGATCGAAGCCCCATTCGAAACAGCCACGTTCGACTTGATGGCCAAGGTGCTGCGCGACGCCGACGCCGGCGCCCGAGCCGTTCCTTACATGATCAGTGGGGGAACCGATGCCAAGGCGCTGACGCGCTTGGGGATCTCCTGCTACGGCTTTTCGCCCCTGCAGATGCCTGCGGACCTGGACTACTGGCGGCTCTTCCACGGAGTGGACGAGCGCGTTCCGATCGATGGGTTGCGGTTCGGGGTGCGGGTCCTACATCGATTCTTGATGGCCTGTTGAGCTCAGTCGGTGCGGACTATGCGGTACACACGCCTGCGGAGCCGGTACTGCCGGCGGCCATCGCGGTAAATACGCGTCCGGTCCAGTTCCCAATTGCCGGTTTCGGCGGTTAACGTGAGGAGTTGACGTGATTCCTCGCGCGGTACGTCGCGCGAAACGTTGACTTCGCGGAACTCCCACGTGCTTGCTCGCCTTGTCACACAAGCACGCTATCTCGGAATGGGTACTCGGCGGGGGAGTCCGGCGAATGAGGGCTAACGGCGTTGCGCCCAGCCGGATTCGGGGTAGCCGGAAGGCGGCTCGGAAACGTCATCGAGAGCCGTGATGATCTCCTCGGGAAGTTCCAATTCCTCGCTGGCGAGCGCCGAGATCAACTGCTGAGTGGTGCGTGCACCCAGAATGGGAGCCACCACACCCGGGCGGTCCCGCAACCAGGCGAGTGCGACCTCGCCAGGAGATGCGTCCAATCCCTCAGCAGCGGTACACACGGCATCGACGATCCGGTGGGAGCGTTCGTTGTTGTAAGCGTTGACGAATCCGCTTGTTTCGGGATTGCCACCACGGGAGTCGATGGGGATCGAATGTCGGTACTTTCCGGTCAGCACGCCACGCCCGAGCGGCGACCACGGCAGCACACCGATCCCAAGAGCAGGTGCCGCCGGGATGATCTCGCGTTCGATCCCGCGTTCGAGGAGTGAGTACTCCATCTGCGTTGTGATGATGGGCGCTGTGCCCTTCATCTGCTGGATTGTGCACGCGCGTGACGTCTGCCAGCCGGAGAAGTTCGAAATCCCGACGTACCGCACCTTCCCGCTGGAGACCGCGTAGTCCAAGGCGGCGAGGGTCTCATCGAGTGGCGTCCAGGAATCCCAACGGTGCAGTTGCCATAGGTCGATGTGATCGACGTCCATGCGCCTGAGGGATGCATCCAGGGCATCGAGCAAATGCCGACGGCTGGCGTCCAGCCGCCGTTCGGTGTCGGGGCGCTGTACCACCTTCGTAGCCAGGACAACGTCGGCGCGGCAATCGAACTCCTGCAGCAACGTGCCGAGCAGTTCCTCGCTGACGCCCAGGCCGTAACTGTTGGAGGTGTCGATGAGCGATCCACCGGCGTCCAGGAATGCGGCAAGTTGATCCCTGGCCTCGTACTCGTCGGTCTGCCGGCCCCACGTCATGGTGCCGAGCGCGAGGCGTCCTACCCACAGTCCGGATTTACCTAACGGGCGTTGCTGCATGAGTGCACGCTATTGCGACGTGAGCCCCAAATCGGGCTTTGCCCCTAGGGTGGCGTCATGAAATTGGGTGTGAACTTGGGGTACTGGGGTGCCGGCAACGATGCGGACAACCTGGAAGTGGCTCGCGAAGCGGATCGTTTGGGTTATTCGGTCGTGTGGGCGGCCGAGGCGTACGGCTCCGATGCGGCGACGGTACTGAGTTGGATCGCGGCGCAAACGCAGTCCATAGATATTGGATCGGCGATCTTCCAGATCCCAGGCCGCACACCGGCCAACTGCGCCATGACGGCCGCGACCTTGGACACTCTGTCCGGTGGTCGGTTCCGCCTCGGACTGGGCGTCTCCGGACCGCAGGTCTCCGAGGGCTGGCACGGCGTGCGCTTCGACAAGCCGCTGGCGCGAACCCGGGAGTACGTGGACATCGTGCGCATGGCGCTGCGGCGCGAACGCGTCACCTACGACGGGGAGTTCTGGCAACTGCCTCTCCCGGACGGTCCGGGCAAGGCACTAACACTGACCGTCCACCCGGTCCGAGAAGCACTACCTATTTACCTGGCGGCGATCGGACCGAAGAACCTGGAATTGTGCGGCCAGATCGCGGATGGCTGGCTCGCGATCTTCTTCAGCCCCGAGCACTCGGCCGATGTCATGACTCCGCTCGTGCGTGGACGCGAATCCGTGGGGAAGTCGATGGCCGGCTTCGATGTCGTCCCGACTGTTCCGGTGGTTCCCGGTGCCAGCGTGGAGGAGGCAGCCGATCAGGTGCGCGCCTACACCGCGCTCTACGTAGGCGGCATGGGCTCACGGGAGAAGAACTTCTATAACCAACTTATGGTGCGCATGGGGTACGAGCAGGCCGCGATCGACATACAGGACAGGTACATGGCGAAGGACTATGGCGGCGCCGCGAGCGCCGTTCCTTTGGAGTTCCTCGATGCGACGTCGTTGCTGGGGCCGCCGGATCGCATAGCAGAGCGTATGCACGCATACGCCGATGCCGGTGTGACGACGCTGACGATCGGCAGTTACGCCGGCACGATCGACCAACGGATCGGTGTCGTTCGGATGATGAGCGAATTGATGGAGCGCACCGGACTCGGTGATTGATGTACGAACCGATGTCCTGGTTCGAGGCTGTCGTCCTGGGCCTCGTGCAAGGCCTGACCGAATTCCTGCCCATCTCGTCCTCGGCTCACATTCTGATCGTCTCCCGTATCTTCGGCTGGGGTGACCCTGGAGCGGCATTCACCGCGGTGTCCCAGATCGGAACCGAACTCGCGGTCCTCATCTACTTCCGCAAGGACATCGCTCGGATCCTCAGTGCATGGTTTCGCAGCTTCACTGATCGGGAGTTGCGTTCGGGGATCGATGCTCGAATGGGTTGGTACGTGATCATCGGAACGATCCCCATCGCCGTCCTGGGATTCACCTTCGCTTCCGTCATCGAGACATCCGCGCGCAATCTGTGGATCGTCGCGACCGTGCTCATCGTCTTCGGTGTCGTCCTGGGCGTCGCAGATCGCTTCGGACGAAAGAGCAGGGAGTTGTCATCCTTGAACGTACGGGACGGGATCTTGTTCGGATTCGGGCAAGCGCTGGCGCTGATCCCCGGGGTTTCCCGATCCGGAGCGACCATCTCCACGGGGCTAGCGCTGGGCTACTCACGCTACGCCGCTACTCGCTATGCGTTCCTGCTGGCCATCCCCGCCGTCCTCGCCTCAGGCTTCTACGAGGCCACCAAGATCGGTGACGACCCCAATGTGCAATGGCCGCAGACACTCATCGCCACCTCCATCGCGTTGGTGGTGGGTTATCTGGTCATCGCATGGCTGATCAAGTGGATCACCACCCGGTCCTATATGCCTTTCGTCATCTACCGGGTGGTCCTCGGAAGCGTTCTGTTGATCTTGCTCGCGACGGGTGTCATCGCTGCCACGTAGCGCTGCCACGTAGCTTGGCTCACAACCAGCCATTCCGCTTGAAGCCTCGGTACATGAGCAGACAGACGACCAAGATGGCGCCGATCACGAGGGGATAACTACCTTCCCACTCCAACTCGGGCATGTTCTCGAAGTTCATGCCGTAGATGCCGCCCACGACGGTGGGCACGGCGGCGATAGCGACCCAGGCCGAGATCTTGCGAGTGTCGGAGTTCTGCCGGAGGTCTTGCATCGCAGTACTTGCCATCAACATCGTCATCAGGAGTGAATCGATGTTCTCGATCGCCTCATGGGCGCGCAGAATGTGCTCACCGATGTCGCGAAAGAATGGTTTGAGCGCTTCGGGCATGGGTTCGAAGACTTCATCGGCGAACTCATGGGCCACGCGGCCGAGTGGTTGCACTGCATGGCGCGCCTGCATGTTCTCTCGCTTGAGCTCGTAGATGCGCTTGGTGACGTCGGTCGTGGGGTTCATCGCGAAGACATCGGTCTCCACCTCACTGACGTCCTCGGCCACGGCGTCCACTACCGCCAGGTAGCCATCGACGGTCATGTCCATGATGGCGTAGAGAACAGCGAGTGAGCCGTGCTCGCGCAGGGCAGCACTGCCCTTCAATCGGTCGCGTATGGACGCGAGGTCGCCGTGCTGACCGTGTCGCACCGTGACGGCGTAGCCGGGGCCGGTGAAGATCGCGACCTGCCCGGTATCCATCACCAGGCTCTCTTCGTCGTAGCCGAGCGTCTTCAACACAGTGAAGACCGTGCCATCGTCCGACACATCGACCTTCGCCCGCTGGCGGCTGTTCGCGGCATCCTCCACTTGCAGATGCTCGAGATTGAAGACCTCTTGAACGGCGAGTAATTCGGGTTTGGTGGGGTCGAGTAGACCAACCCACACGAATCCGTCGGCATATTCCCGAGAGGAGCGCAACAACTCACGCAATTCTTTGCGAACGGCCTCCCCGGTCAGATCGGTGTCGCTTGGGATGTGTCGCGGGGAATCGTCGACGACGTCGATGATCCCACCAGGGTGATAAGCACCCAGTCCCCGGATCATGAGCACCTCACGTCGTCATTCTGCCGTGAGAGAACGATTCAGCGTGGGACGCTGCGGTGAACATGCCGGTCACGTGACCGGCTTCTAGGGTTGACCAGTGCCCACCGTCGTCCTCGTCCGGCATGGACGGACTTCAGCGAACGCCTCCGGAGTGCTTGCCGGCTGGTCCGAGGGCGTGCTGCTGGATGAACTCGGCCTTTCGCAAGCGGCAGCCGTCGCCGATCGACTGTCGGGGGTGCGCTTTTCGGCCATCGTGTCGTCTCCCTTGACACGCACCCAGCAGACAGCGGAAGCCATCGCCCTCGCACAACAACCCTCGGCTCCACCGATCCACCTCGATGATGCAGTAGGCGAGTGCCACTACGGCGAGTGGACCGGTCGGGAGCTCAAAGGGCTCTCGAAGGAACCGCTGTGGAAGGCGGTGCAGTCCCATCCGAGTTCGGTCACCTTTCCGGGAGGTGAGGCGATGGCGGCGATGCAGCAGCGTGCAGTGTCCGCGATCCGTCGTTGGAACGAAGACCTCGGCGAGAACGCGGTCTACGCCGTCGTGAGCCATGGCGACGTCATCAAGGCGATCTTGGCCGATGCGCTAGGAACTCACTTGGACCTCTTCCAGCGCATCTGCGTCGATCCATGCTCCATCTCCATCATCGACTACACCAGGGCGCGACCATTCGTGGTGCGAAGCAACGACAGCGGCTCGGATCTTTCCTTCCTCGCCCGCAAGCCGAAGAAGCGCGGACGCAAGGGAGATGCCGCCGTCGGTGGCGGGGCCGGGCATGCCTAGGCGGATCCTGGAGTTCCGGCTGCCCGAGCGGTTCGTCGTGGGCACCGTCGGCATGCCGGGGGAGCGGACCTTTTACCTGCAGGCTCGATCTGCGGATCAGATCGTCAGCGTCGCGTTCGAAAAGCAGCAGGCGCTCGTGCTGGCCGAGCGGATCGATCAACTCCTCAACGAAGTCTCCGGAACTCAAGCGCCGGCCGACGCTATCCCCACGAAAGCGCCCGTGGAGTTGACCGACAACGCACCACTGGACGTGCCGCTCGAGGAGGACTTCCGCGTGGGCGCGATGGCCCTGGGTTGGGACGAATCGAACAACCTGGTCGTGATCGAGGCGCATGCGGTGTCCGACGTCGAGGGCTTCGAGCCGCCGGAGCTCGCCGACGACGACGCGGAAGGACCGGACACCCTGCGGGTGTGGTTGTCCGCCGCGTATGCGCGCGCGTTCGCGGAACGAACCCGATCCGTCGTGGCGAGTGGTCGACCGAGCTGCCCTTTCTGCCAACAACCACTTGACCCCCTGGGCCATATCTGCCCCCGCGCCAATGGCTACAAGCGACGATCATGAGCGATGCCGCAGGCGAACTCCTCGAACGCCTCAGAAGTGGCCCGATGGAAGTGCGCGGCAGGATCCATGGAGCCAGCAACGCGACGCTTCAGTGCTCCATCGGCGACGACATCACCTGCGTCTACAAGCCGCATAGAGGAGAACGACCACTGTGGGATTTCCCGACCGGGACCCTCACCGGACGCGAGGTGGCTAGTTTCGAGATCGACCGTGCGCTCGGATTCGGACTCATCCCGCCCACCGTCTGGCGCGACAACGGACCGGCTGGCCCGGGTATGTGCCAGCTATGGATCGACGAGGACGACGATGCCCGACTCGTCGACGTGGTTGCACCTGATGCGCTACCGGATGGGTGGGTACCCGTGCTTCGAGCGACCGACGGCATAGGAAACCCCGTGGTGTTGGTGCATGCACGAGATCCTCGGCTTCAGAAGATGGCGGTCCTCGACGCAGTGGTCAACAACGGCGACCGCAAGGGAGGTCATGTGATCACCGCTGTCGACGGGCGCGTCTGGGGCGTTGATCATGGGGTGACGTTGTCGGTCGAGCCGAAGTTGCGCACCGTGTTGTGGGGCTGGGCGGGTGAAGCAATCCCCGATGATCTGCTCGACGCGGTGGCGGGCCTGACGCACCGGGTGGATCAGGGAGAGCTCGACCTGGAACGCTGGCTAGACCCTCGGGAAGTCGCCGTGTTGTTGGATCGCTGCGAGGAACTGATCACATGCCGGGAGTTCCCGGTACCGCATGAGGAATGGCCGGCGATCCCCTGGCCGGTGTTCTGAGTCGCCGTTTCGCGCGCAGATAGGCTCGCGCCTGTGGATTCGTGGGCGGTTTCTCCCCGACCTGACCTACCGGGGACGGGGTTGCCACTGGCCCTATTCGACACCACCACGGATCAGATTCGCCCCACGGCACCGGGCCCGGTCGCACGGATGTACGTCTGCGGCATTACGCCATACGACGCCACGCACATCGGTCACGCGAACACCTACGTCGCCTTCGATGTCCTCAATCGCGTATGGGCAGACGGTGGACATGAGGTGCTCTACGTTCAGAACGTCACGGACATCGACGATCCCCTCCTGGAAAGGGCTGTCGCCACCGGACAGGACTGGCGGGCGATCGCCGATCGGGAAACGGCACTGTTCCGGGAGGACATGGCGGCGCTCAATGTCCTACCCCCGCAGCACTACATCGGAGCCGTGGAGTCAATTCCATCGGTTGCACGCTACGTGGAACAACTGCGTGAGCACGGTGATGTCTACGCGGTGGACGACGATCTGTACTTCAGGGTACGCAGCGATCCGCACTTCGGTTCCGTAGCGAACTTCGACCTCCAAACGATGATGCGATTGTTCGCCGAGCGGGGAGGGGATCCCGAGAGGCCGGGCAAGGAGGACCCACTCGATTGCCTGGTCTGGCAGAGTGCGCGTCCGGACGAGCCCGCCTGGGATACGCCCCTGGGCCACGGGCGTCCCGGTTGGCATATCGAGTGCGCTGCCATCGCCTTGGATTACCTGGGAATGGGCATCGACGTCCAAGGCGGC